>JACCSN010000266.1 GCA_013812985.1 Hyphomicrobiales bacterium
CTCTACAATTCGCTCCTGTCGCTCATCTTCTCCTACATGATCTTCACGCTGCCCTTCACCGTCTGGGTGCTCACCACCTTCATGCGCGATTTGCCGGTCGAGGTCGAGGAAGCCGCGATCGTCGACGGCGCCAGTCCCTGGGCGATCGTGTTCAAGGTGTTCCTGCCGATGATGTGGCCGGCGCTGGTGACCACCGGGCTGCTCGCGTTCATCGCCGCCTGGAACGAGTTCCTCTTCGCCCTCACCTTCGTCTCCAACGATGCACGACGCACCGTCCCGGTCGCCATCGCGCTCCTGTCCGGCGCTTCCGAATTCGAGACGCCATGGGGAATCATCATGGCGGCCTCAGTGATCGTCACGGTGCCGCTCATCGTGCTCGTGCTTATCTTCCAGCGAAAAATCGTCTCCGGCCTGACCGCCGGCGCCGTGAAGGGGTAAGGCATGGCCGAAGTCGTTCTGCGGCAGGTCGACAAGGCCTTTGGCAAGGTTCACGTCATCAAGTCCGTCGACCTGTCGATCGCCGACAGCGAGTTCTGCGTCTTTGTCGGGCCGTCCGGCTGCGGCAAGTCCACGCTGCTCCGGCTTGTCGCCGGTCTGGAGGATGTCTCCGCCGGCTCGATCTTCATCGGCGGCCGCGACGTGACCGAGCTGCCGCCGGCCCAGCGCGGCATCGCCATGGTCTTCCAATCCTATGCTCTTTACCCGCACATGACGGTGGCGAACAACATCACCTTCGGGCTCCGGACGGCGCGGAACGACAAGGCCGACACCCAGCGCCGCCTCGGCCGGGCGTCGACCATGCTGCAGCTCGACGCCCTGCTCGACCGCAAGCCCGCCCAGCTCTCCGGCGGCCAGCGCCAGCGCGTCGCCATCGGCCGGGCCATCGTCCGCGAGCCGGAGGTGTTCCTGTTCGACGAGCCGCTGTCCAACCTCGACGCGGCGCTCCGCACCCAGATGCGGATCGAGATCGGCGGGCTCCACAACGAGCTCGGCGCCACCATGATCTACGTGACGCACGATCAGGTCGAGGCCATGACCATGGCCGACAAGATCGTGGTCCTGAACGCCGGCCGCGTCGAGCAGGTGGGCGCGCCGCTGGAGCTCTATCAGCGGCCGGCGAACCTCTTCGTCGCCGGCTTCATCGGTTCGCCGCGCATGAACCTCATCAAAACGCGGATCGCCGAATCGGGCGGCGGACTGGCGCGGGTCGAGCTGCCGGGCGGCGGCGAGATCGGCGTGCCTTTGAACGGCGCCCGCTTCGGCAAGGGCGATCCGGTGGTCCTCGGCATCCGGCCGGAGCATCTGCGGCTCGGCAACAGCGCCGAGGCGCAGATTCCCGGCACGGTCCGGCTGGTGGAGCATCTCGGCGCCGAGTCGATCCTCTACGTGGACGTGCCAGATTCCGAGCCGCTGGTGGTCAGAAGCGGCGGCATGACCCGCGATCGGGCGGGCGAGCCGGTCAAGATCGGCGTCAGCGCCCTGTCCTGCCATATCTTCTCGCCTGACGGCCCGGCCCTGGTGAACGGGGAAGCGTCAGAATTCTGAGCTCCCCGCAGGCTGGTTACGTGGCGGATGCCTGTCGCGAGGATAGCGGGCACGGCGACAACGCCGATATGATCGTGGTCGGGATTAATGGTTGATCAGCAGTCGCGCGTGTCGTCGCAGTCGATTTCAGTGTCGGGATCTTAAAAGGTGAAAACCGTGCGCTTAGGGAGGGTTTCCATGGCTGGACCCGTCGGTTTGCACATATGATAGTGCAATGAGCTCTTTAGCGCCAACTTCATTTGCTTCAGGTCTCTACCCAATGCGAATGGCGCGTGTTTCCCGACTGGCCATCTTAGCCTTTTTGGCCGTGCTGTCCGGTGGCGTGGCTGCCCAGGCTCAAGAGAGCGCTTTCCAGCTTGTCTTGCCCATTGCCTGTGACATCGGCCGCACTTGCCTGGTGCAGCACTTGGTCGACAGGGATCCAGGCCCTGGGGCGCGTGACTACATGTGCGGGACACTGACCAATGATGGGCACAACGGGGTGGATTTTCGCGTGCCGGGCCTGGCCTCGATGCGGGCAGGCGTGGACGTGCTAACCGCGGCGGACGGCACAGTAGCCGCTGTCCGCGACGGGATGCCGGACCGGTCCGTCCGGGAGACGGGTCCGGAAGCCGTGGCCGGAACCGAATGTGGAAACGGAGTGCGGATCACGCACCGGAACGGATGGGAAACCCAATATTGTCACATGGCGGAAGGCAGCATCCAGGTGAGCCCTGGACAGATCGTCGCCGCTGCCGAGAAGATCGGCAGGGTCGGACTGTCCGGCCAGACCGAGTTCCCTCACCTGCACTTGACTGTCCGGCGGGACGGCGAGGTCATCGACCCGTTCGCGGCTGAGGGCGACGATCAGTCATGCGATGATCGGCGGTCGGTTTGGGCTCCGGACGTATTGGCGCAGCTCAGCTATCGAGCCCCCGCGATCCTCAACACCGGCTTTGCCGACCATCCCGTAACGATGGAAGAGATCGAGGCCGGCACAGCCGGCCTGCAGCAGTTGACGGCCGTCTCGCCCGCCCTCGTCGCCTTCGCACGCGCTATCGGCCTCTCCGCCGGCGATACCGAGTCGATGACCATCCGCGGTCCGGATGGGGCGGTCCTGGTGAAGGACGACAGCGCGCCTTTGGATCGGAGCAAGGCTCAGATGATGAAGTTCGTCGGCAAGCGCCGACCGGCGGACGGTTGGCCCAAAGGCGCGTATACAGCGACTTACTCGATCCTCAGAGAGGGACGTGTCGTGACGGAGCAAACGTTTGATGTGACATTGTAGGCCGGCAGAAGCTGCAAAAAGCTTCGGCGCTTCCTGTCAGCAACCGCCGCCTTGAAAACTGTCATGTTCTCGAACGACCTGTCCTTACGGCAGCAACACCTAGGATCGGAGCACGCTCCGCCCCGCAAATCTCGCCGCCGGCCCGAGTTCTTCCTCGATGCGGATCAGCTGGTTGTATTTCGCCGTGCGGTCAAAGCGAGCGAGCGAGCCGGTCTTGATTTGCCCGCAGTTCGTCGCGACAGCGAGGTCCGCGATCGTTGCGTCCTCGGTCTCGCCGGAACGATGCGACATCACCGCCCGGTAGCCGGCTTTGTGCGCCGTCTCCACCGCGTCGAGCGTCTCGGTGAGCGTGCCGATCTGGTTCACCTTGACCAGGATCGCATTGGCGACGCCCCTGTTGACGCCTTCCCGGAGCCGCCTGGTGTTGGTGACGAAGAGGTCGTCGCCGACGAGCTGGCATTTCCCGCCGACCACTTCCGTCAGCGCCCCCCAGCCGTCCCAATCGTCCTCCGCCATGCCGTCCTCGATCGAGATGATGGGATAGCGGGCGACGAGGTCGGCCAGGTAGGACGCCATCTCGTCGGAGCCGAGCACCCTCCCCTCGCCCTGAAGGTCGTAACGCCCGTCCTTGAAGAACTCCGTGGAGGCGCAATCGAGCGCCAGGAACACGTCCTCGCCGGGCCGGTAGCCCGCCTGCTCGATCGAGCGCATCACGAACTGCAGCGCGTCCTCGGCCGAGGCGAGCCCCGGCGCGAAGCCGCCCTCGTCGCCGACATTGGTGTTGTGCCCGGCCTCCTTCAGCGCCTTCTTCAGCGTATGAAAAATCTCCGCGCCCATGCGGACCGCCTCGGCGAATGTCTCAGCCCCGACCGGCATGATCATGAATTCCTGGAAATCGATCGGGTTGTCGGCGTGGACGCCGCCATTGATGATGTTCATCATCGGCACGGGCAGCAGCCGCGCATTCGTCCCGCCCACGTAGCGGTAGAGCGGCAGCGCGTTGGCCTCCGCGGCGGCTTTGGCCACGGCGAGCGACACGCCGAGGATGGCGTTGGCGCCGAGGCGGCTCTTGTTGTCGGTTCCGTCGAGCTTGATCAGGGTCTCGTCGATGCCGATCTGGATTTCAGCCTCCATGCCGCCGATCGCGTCGTAGATTTCGCCGTTCACCGCCTCCAGCGCTTTTCGAACGCCCTTGCCGAGGTAGCGGCTCTTGTCGCCGTCCCGAAGCTCGACGGCTTCATGCGCGCCGGTCGACGCGCCCGACGGCACGGCGGCGCGGCCGAGCGAGCCGTCTTCCAACGTGACATCCACCTCCACCGTCGGATTGCCGCGGCTGTCGAGGATCTCGCGGCCGATAATGTCGATGATGGCGGTCATGTCCACTCCCCGCGGTCCCCGCGCGCAGGGGCTGGCTTATTCGAACTGGGAGCGCAACGAAAGCTGCCGCCTGCGCATTTTCGGATTAGGGATGGTGGAGGGGCTGCGATGAACGACAATCAAGCCAGCAAGGATATCGAGGTTCAAGACGACGGTGCAGACCAGATTCTGCGGATCGGCGGCATCCTGGTGGCGCGACTGACCGGCCTCGAAGGCCAGCGGCAGGTCGATTGGCAGGTGACCGCGCATTTCGACGACAACGCGAAAACCGCCTTCGCCATGGCTTACGCCAAAAGCGGCCAGGCGGAGAGCGACGTGCGCGAGGCGGCGCGGAAAGCCGGGCT
>JACCSN010000282.1 GCA_013812985.1 Hyphomicrobiales bacterium
GCCGCCGTCTTGACCGCCTTCTGCTCGCGAGGCGTATAGGCGCGCAGCGCGTGCTGAATGCGGTTGCCGAGCTGGGCCAGCACGCCGTCGGGCACGTCGAGCGGGTTCTGCGTCACGAAATAGACGCCGACGCCTTTGGAGCGGATCAGCTTGACGACCTGCTCCACCTTTTCAGGGAGCGCCTTGGGCGCCTCGTCGAAGAGAAGATGCGCCTCGTCGAAGAAAAAGACCAGCCGCGGCTTCTCCGGGTCGCCCACCTCCGGCAGATCCTCGAACAGCTCCGACAGCAACCACAGCAGGAACGTGGAATACAGCCGCGGCGATTGCATCAGCCGGTCCGCCGCCAGGATGTTGACGATCCCGCGCCCGTCGCGCGCCGTGCGCATGATTTCCGCGATTTCAAGCGCCGGCTCGCCGAAGAACCCGGCGCCGCCCTGTTGCTCCAGGACGAGCAGCTGCCGCTGGATGGCGCCCACCGACGCCTTCGAGACGTTGCCGTACCGTCCGGAGATCTCCTGCGACCGGCCGGCGATTTCGGCCAGGAGCGCCTGCAAATCCTTCAGGTCGAGGAGGAGAAGCTTTTCCTCGTCGGCCAGCTTGAAGGCGATGTTGAGCACGCCCTCCTGAGTCGCGTTGAGGTCCATGAGCCGCGCCAGGAGAAGCGGGCCCATCTCCGAGACCGTCGTGCGGATCGGGTGCCCCTCGACGCCGAACAGGTCCCAGAAGACCGTCGGGCAGGCCTCCAGGCGGTATTCGGAATAGCCGATCTCCGACGCCCGCTTCCCGAGCCTCTCGTCCGGCTGCCCCGGCATGCTGATCCCGGCGAGGTCGCCCTTCACATCCGCCGCAAAGACCGGCACGCCGGCTTGCGAAAAACCTTCGGCCAGGATCTGCAGCGACACGGTTTTTCCGGTCCCCGTCGCGCCTGTCACGAGGCCATGCCGGTTGGCGTATTTGAGAGCGAGGTATTGCCGCTCCCCTGGACTGTCGTCCGTATGGCGGCTTGTGCCGATAAAAATCCTGCCCTCGTCCGGCACATAAGCCTCCCAGCCGCGCGCTACCTTATAGAAAGCCGAAATCGCCCCGGCAATCGCGGTCCGCGGGGGAGAGCCGCCCTTGTCTTTTGCGCGCCGTCGCCTTTTTATCGCTGCCACGAACCGGCTGGGATACGACCATGGACGAACTGATCGGGCGCATCGAGGCCGCCGTGGGCCTCGACGAAAGCACGGCGCGAAGCGCCGTCCGCATCATCCTTTCCTTCCTTTACCAGGAAGGCGACCGGGACAAGGTCATGACGCTGATCGAGCGCCTTCCCGGCGCGGAGAGTTATGTCGAGACGAGCAGCGACGACTCCTCCGCCACGCTCGGCGGCCTTGGCGGCCTGATGGGCGGCGGCGCGATGGCGGTGCTCGGCCAGCTCCAGGGGCTCGGCCTGGGGATGGCCCAGATCCAGGGCGTGACCCAGGAGACGGTGAACTTCGCGCGGGAGCGGGCCGGGGCTGATATCGTCAACGACGTGGTCGCCTCCATTCCGGGCCTCGGCCAGTTCGTTTAGAGACATTTCTGCCACTGTTGCCGTTCCGCCCCAGGCTGGCCTAGCCGCCCGGCTGCAACTGCCGTAGGAAATAAGGCGGCGGAGACGGAGGCGGTCATGGCGTCCTATTCGATCGCAGTGATGCGCGCGATCGGACCCTTCTATGCGGGCAAGTTGAAGGCGACCGGAATCCGCACCAGCGCCAAGCTCCTGGAGCGGGCGCGGACGCCGAAGGGTCGCAAGCAGCTTGCGGAGAAATCAGGGATCCCGCCGGAATACATCCTCAGATGGGCCAACATGGCGGATCTGATGCGGGTGCCCGGCGTCGCCGAGGATTACTCGGAGCTGCTGGCCGCCGCGGGCGTGGATACGCTTAAGGAGTTGAAGCGGCGGAACGCGGCCAACCTTGTGGCGCGGATGGCGGAGGCCAACGAACGCAAGAAGCTGGTCGACCTCTTGCCCAGCGAGAAGCGGACGGCGCGCTGGATCGAGGAAGCGAAGCTCCTGGAACCGATGATCTCCTACTAGCCCCACGCCTTGCCGCATGCGACGCCCGGACCTAAGAAAGGATTTGCTGCAAGCTCTTGCGCACCCCGCAGCCCTCATCCTGAGGTGCGGAGCGAAGCGAAGCCTCGAAGGACGAGGGCGTATCCGGCGCTCTCTGGACTCCTCTTCGAGGCCGCCTTCGGCGGCGCCTCAGGATTAGGGGGTACGTTGCGAGAGGGCTTAAGAAGGTTCCGAGGCCCGCTCCATGTTCGACCCGCAGAACCCATTGCCCGCGACTGATACGCCCGGCATCGAGGACTGGCGTCGGCTCGTCGCGAAGTCCCTGAAAGACCGCGACTTCTCCTCCCTCCAGCACCGCACGCGCGACGACATCTTGATCGAGCCGCTCTACAAGGCGCGGCGCGGCGCCGTCCCCCTCTCCAGCCGAAGGGCCCGCCCCTGGACCGTCGTTCAGCTCGTCGATGATCCCGATCTTGAGCGCGCCAACGAACAGGCGCTTGCGGATGTCGCGAATGGCGCGACCGGGCTACAGCTGCGCTTCGCCGGTTCCGCTTTGGCGGGGAAGTTCGGGATCCCCCTGGCCAAAGATGCCTTGAGCCTCGCCCTTGCAGGAATCGACCTCGCGGCCGTTCAGATCCGCATCGATCCGCATCCCCGCGGCGTGGAAATCGCGGCGTGGCTGGCCGATCTCGTCGCCCGCCAGGGCATCGCGCCCGAGCTCCTGGACATCACGTTCGGGCTTGAACCGGTCTCACATCCGGCGTCGCACGAAGAAGCCCAAGCGGACAATCAAGAGACCCTTGTCGCCTGCTTCATGGATTTGCAGGCTCGCGGTTTCAGGGGCGCTTTGATCGAGCTGGATGCCCGCATCGTCCACGAAGCCGGCGGCAGCGAGGCGCAGGAGCTTGGCTTCGTGCTGGCCTCCGCGGTCTGGTGGCTCAAGGCCTTGCGGGATGCGGGTCGGCCCGAGAGCGTGGCGCCGCCCACGTTCGGGGCAAGCCTTGCGGTCGATTGCGACCAGTTCCTCGCCATCGCCAAGCTGCGCGCGATCCGGCTCCTCTGGGCGCGCTTGGAAGAGCTTTGCGGCGTTGAGCCCATGCCACTCCGCGTCCATGCCGAGACCAGCCGCCGCATGATGACGCGCGCCGACCCGCACACCAACATTTTGCGCGCCACGATCGCCGCCGCCGCGGCCGCCCTCGGCGGCGCCGACAGCATCACTGTGCTGCCCTTCACCGCCGCGACGGATTTGCCCCACCCAAGCGCGCGGGCGCTGGCGCGCAACACGCAGCTGATCTTGGCTGGGGAAGCCGGCCTCGCTTTCATGGCCGACCCGGCCGCCGGCTCCGGCGCCCTCGAGGCGCTGACGGACGCGCTCGCCGAGAAAGCCTGGGCGGAGTTCCAAACCATCGAGTCGGAGGGCGGCGTTCTCGATAGCCTCCGCCACGGCGAACTTCAGGCGCGCATTGCGACGGCGCGCGCCGCGCTTGCGGCGGCGCTGGCGAGTGGCGCAACTCCGCTCGTCGGCGCGACAATCTACAGGGACCAGGAGGAGGTCGACAGTTCTGCCGGCGAGCTTGGGATGGCCGAGCAGGCGTCGGCGGGCGCCCTCTCCCCGATCTGTCTTGAAGACCTCGCCCGCGAGGCGGCCTGATGAAGCTTCCTGATTTTGCAAGCGAGCCGTGGCGACGCCCAGAGCCACAGGTGATGTCGGCCCCCGCAACGGACGCCCTCCCCTGGACCGACAGCGCCCCCGGCCTGCCGCCCTACCTCCGCGGGCCCTACCCGACCATGTATGTCGAACGCCCCTGGACGATCCGGCAATATGCCGGCTTCTCCACCGCGCGCGATTCCAACGCCTTCTACCGCCGCAACCTCGCCGCCGGCCAGAAGGGCCTGTCGGTCGCATTCGACCTCGCCACGCATCGCGGCTACGATTCCGACCACAAGCGGGTCGCCGGCGATGTCGGCATGGCCGGCGTGGCGATCGATTCCATCCTCGACATGGACGAGCTGTTTACCGGCATGCCGCTCGGCGAGATGACCGTGTCGATGACGATGAACGGCGCGGTGCTGCCCGTGCTCGCGCTCTACATCGTGGCGGCCGAGGAGCAGGGGGTGCCGCCCGAGAAGCTCGCCGGCACCATCCAGAACGACATCCTCAAAGAGTTCATGGTGCGGAACACCTATATCTATCCGCCCGCACCTTCGATGAAGATCATCGCGGATATCTTCTCGTATACGTCGCGCAAGATGCCGAAGTTCAACTCGATCTCGATCTCCGGCTACCATATGCAGGAGGCG
>JACCSN010000307.1 GCA_013812985.1 Hyphomicrobiales bacterium
CGCCCCCTCGCGGGGGCGCGGATCGAAACACGTCTGATGGGTCCGAAAGTGAGCATTCGACGGGGTCGCCCCCTCGCAGGGGCGCGGATCGAAACTGCTGCTGTCGGGTCTTACTGTGCTCGATGAACGGTCGCCCCCTCGCGGGGGCGCGGATCGAAACCATGACAATCGCGACAAACCTTGAAGTTCCCGGGTCGCCCCCTCGCGGAAGTGCGGTTCCACACGACACGCTTCGTACGATGTATGCCATGGCGAACCAGTCGGTCGAAAAGGCCTCTATCTCCGGTACTGGTATCCTGACGCTCGAAACTTCGACGGATGCGACGCAGCGTTCGCTTGCAGCACCGAGATCTGCAGACGGCTGGGTCCCGGATGGTCAAGAGGGGAAGTTGCGGTCAACGCTATCGGAGCACCGACGGCTTCCGCCAACCGGTCAGCAACCCTGCCACAGGTAAGTGCTTGCGACGTAATACATCCTCAGCGCCGTACCAAATAGGCGCAGTCAAGAGGTTCGGAGAACGCGGACGGATAGAGAACGAAAGTGCGTATTCTGGCACGGCGGCCGGTCAACAGGTTCTCGGCCATAACCCTGCAAACGCGCGGTAATTTTCAGCAGGCCAGAGCAGGTCCCTGAAGCTCAGGGTGAAGCGGAAATAGAGCCAGACGGCGTGCCGGATGACAGCCGGCGGGAACCGGTGGCGAGCGTACGAGATCGGGGCCATCCGCTCACCCTACCACGGACTGCCCGCTTGCCGTGACATTGCCCCTAGGCATATTGGGGGGTGACTTGTTCGATCCGCCCGAAGCAAAACTTCGGAATATTCGCGCAGGATCCGACGGAACTCATAATACTGGGCACGGGAAGAACCCTGGCCTCCGGGTTGAGGTTCCCTGACCTCGCGCCAGCGGCTCGCCAACGGATTGGACTGGTCCGTTGCCGGCCGACTAATCGGGTGTGGATGCACGCCTTGCCACAGCGCCCACGCGTGCCCAAAGATGGAACGAGCCGGGAGCCGTCGGGGGCAGGGTGCCACATGGAGCGCCGGCCCGCTGAAGGAGGATGGGATGACCAGGATTACTTATGAGGTCGTGGAGCACGACGGCGGTTGGGCATACCGGGCCGACGGTGTGTTCTCCGAGCCTTTCGCAACCCATGACCTTGCACGCAGAGCGGCAGAGCGGGCAGCCGGAGAACAGCGGGTTTCGGACAAGACGACCGGAATTTCATGGGAGGACGCCGACGGGCGCTGGCACGACGAGCTGTCGGCCGGCGATGACCGGCCCGAAACGGAAGTGAAAGGCTGAGAGCTCCTGTTGGCTCAAAAGTCGACGATCACCGACGATATTGGCTGATGGAGCGCGGCATGGTCCACGGCGAAGCCAACGTGCCGGCCCAATTGTCAGGCTATCGCTGGGCACTTCGCGCAGTTGGTGTTCTCGGCGGTCGGGTAGGCCACAAAACGCTTGTGGTCTTGAGCCCGTGCGAGGAAGAGTATGGCCGTGATGTGCTTGCGCGCGGGATCAGGCTGAATTCGCGGCTGCGCTCAATCCCGCATTTCGCCTTCGAGGGTCGTGTGCGCATACAGTTGCCGAGGGGGAGAGCGCCGTTGTGAGTTCGGTGCGCTACCAGGCCGTCGAGAAACGCTTCGACTCGGTAGCCGCGTTGCAGGCGCTGAATCTCGATATCCCGGATTGCGCTTTTCTGGCGTTGCTTGGTCCTTCGGGCTGCGGAAAGACGACCGCTCTGCGCATCCTGGCGGGATTGGAGCTGCCGAGTTCGGGGCGCGTGTATATCGGGGAGCGCGACGTGACGCGCCTGCAGCCGCGCGACCGCGACATCGCGATGGTTTTTCAAAGCTACGCTCTCTACCCGCACATGACGGTGTTCGAGAACATCTCCTATCCGCTGCGAATCCGCGAGGTCGCCGCTTCCGAGCGCAAGCGCCTTGTGTCGGAAGTCGCCGCCGCGCTGGAGATAGGACATCTGCTCGAGCGCCGCCCGCGTCAGTTGTCGGGCGGCCAGCGCCAGCGCATCGCGCTTGCCCGCGCCATCGTCCGTAACCCGGCGGCCTTCCTGATGGACGAGCCCCTGTCGAACCTTGACGCCCGGCTCCGCATGACCATGCGCGCCGAAATCAAGCGGCTCTGCCTTCGGCTTGGAGCAACCACGCTTTACGTGACCCACGATCAGGCTGAAGCTCTCACCATGGCGGATCTGATCGCCGTCATGCGCGACGGCGCGCTTCAGCAGATCGCGTCTCCGGGAGAGATCTATGACCGCCCCGCCAATCGCTTCGTGGCGACTTTTGTCGGCAGCCCGCCGATGAACATTCTGGCCGGGGCTGTGGACGAAGGTGGGCTGCGGGTCGGCGGCAGCACGTTTCCGATCGACGCACGCCGCCACGCGCAGTGTCTCGCCGGCAGCGTGACGGAAATGGGCATCCGTCCGGAGGACCTGAAACTGGTCGATCCGGATGTGTCGCCAAGCCTGCCGGGCCAGATCTACATCGTCGAGCCGATGGGCAACGAAACGCTGGTCGACCTGCAGATCGGCGGCGAGCGCATGGTCGTGCGCGCCGCTCGCGGTTTCCGGGCGCCGCTCGGCTCGCGAGCCAATGTGAGTTTCGCACCGGACGACGCCTGCTTCTTTAACTCGACCGGTTCGACAGTGGTGCATCGCGCACAGACAGGGGAGGGAATAACATGACCAGGATTGGGAGTTTCCCGGAACGGCTTAGCCGCCGCGGATTGTTTCAGGCAGGTGCCGGGCTCGCCATGCTTGCGGCCCTTGCCGGCACGAACGCCGCGGCTCAGACGGACGGCGGCAAGGTGATCATCGGCGCGTTCGCCGACGGTGCGCTGACACCCTTCAAGAACGTCGTCATCCCGCTTGCTAATGAAGCGGGCTTCGACGTGCAGTTCCTGGAGGACGATTATGGAGTGACGCTGGAGAAGTGGTTCGCCGATGCGCTGAACAGCGCCGGGCAATACGACATCTATCTGCTTGACGATCCCTGGGTGCCGCAGTTCGGCGCCGCCGACGTTCTTGAGGATCTCGGTGCCGGCGGTCTGGACGGCGCGGGCGCGGACTGGGTCAAGCCGATGATCGATCTGGGCTGGTGGCCGCCGCGGGAGGGCGCGCGCCTGAACGGCTTCGAGGACGCTACGCCGAAGCTCATCGCCATGCCCTTCATCGGCGACCTTCAGACGCTGACCTATCGCAACGACGTGTTCACGGGTGGCGCGCCGGCAACGTGGGACGAGTTGATCGCCAAGGGCAAGGAAGGTGTGGCAGCCGGCACGATCAAGTATCCCGTCGTCTTCCGCGGCGTTGCCGGCAACCCCGTCGTCACCAGCTGGTATCCCATCTTCCTGTCGTTTGGCGGAGAGTTCTTCGACGACGAATGGAACGTCACCTTCAACTCGGAAGCCGGCAAGAAATCAGCCGACTTCTTTGTCGGCACGATGAAGGAGAATGCGCCTCCCGCAGTGGTCGAATTCGACTCCGACCAGGAAGGCGCGGCGATCCTCGGCGGCGACGCCGGCGCGATCATCCAGTATTCCGGCAACGCGTTGAAAGCCGACGACCCGAACCAGACCAAGGTGCCCGGCAAGCTCGATTTCGCCGTTGTGCCGAAGCAGGAGAAGGCGATCGCCCAGATCGGCATCTTCATCGCCGGCGTGCCGAAATCCGCGCCCAACAAGGAAAACGCGATTGCCTTCCTGAAATGGTATGCGACGCCGGACGTCCAGGCGAAGCTGGCGCAGGCCGGATCCATTCCGGTCGTCCGCAGCGCCTTTTCGGCGCCCGATCTCGGGAACCGGCTGATCCCGGTGGCGCTGCAGCAGTTCGACGCCGGTGCGTTGGCGCGTCCGCGGACTCCCGACTGGGCGAAGATCGAGGAACTGCTGGGCATCGAGCTGAACAAGGCCCTGCAGGCGGGCTCCGGCGGCGGGGCGGCGCTCGATGCGGCGGCGGCGGAGGTGACGGACTACCTGAAGCAATCCGGCTACTACGAATAAGGAGCCGGCTTCATTGAAGGTCCGAGAACGGGCGCAAGGGGCAGGGCTCGACAGAGCTCTGCCCTATCTGCTGCTCGCCCCGAGCATCCTGATCGTCCTGGTCGTGCTCGTTTATCCGATCTGGGACGGGTTGCGCGCCAGCACAAAGCTTTATCGCTACGGCAGGCCGCTGCGGGACATCGGGTTCGACAATTACCTCCGCCTCTGGGGCGACGAGCAGTTCCTGAATTCGCTCTGGGTAACTGTGCGCTTTGTCGGTCTCGCGGTGGCCATCGAAGCGGTCCTCGGACTGGCGCTTGCCCTGTTCTGCCTACGCGAGTTCCGCGGCATCCGGCTGCTGCGGACGGTGCTGATCGTGCCAATGGTCATCACCCCCGTTGTAGTCGCCATCGTCTTCCGGCTCATCTACGCCAGCGACGCCGGGATGCTCACGGCGCTCTCCGAATCGCTGGGCGGCCAGCCGTTCCAGATCCTCGGCCACCCGACCCGGGCCTTTTTCGGCCTGGTCGCGCTGGACGTTTGGGAATGGACGCCGCTGATGTTTCTGATCCTGCTCGCCGGGCTGCAGTCGCTGCCGATCGAGCCGCTCGAGGCCGCGCGCGTTGACGGCGCCGGGCCTTGGCGGACCTTCGTCGACCACACGCTGCCGATGCTGCGCCCGGTGCTGGCCATCGCCATCGTGCTGCGTACCATCGAGGCGTTCGGCACCTTCGACCAGGTTTTCGTGCTGACCCGCGGCGGGCCCGGCGAGGCGACGCGGCTCCTGTCCATCTTCGGCTACGAGACCGCCTTCAAGTTCCAGCAGACCGGTTATGCGGCGGCGCTGTTCGCCACGATGGGCCTGATCGTGCTGGCTATCGTCATCGCCGCTGTGCGGCTGCTGCGGCGGGCCGGCGAACAATGATGCGGCCGATCGCCCGCGGCGTTACGACGGCCGTGCTGCTGCTGATCGTGCTGGCCCCGCTTTATTGGATGGTCGCCGCCTCGTTCAAGTCCAACAAGGAGATCACGCAGGACGCCACGCTGTATCCGCACGCCCCATCCTTCGCCAATTACGAGCGCCTGTTCTCGCAGAAGCAGTTCGGCGACTACCTGACCAACTCCATCGCAATTACCGCGGTGTCGGTGCTGCTGGCGCTCGTCGTGGGATCTCTCGGAGCCTACGCGATTGCCCGCTTCCGCCTGCCGTTCGGCATCGAGCGCTGGACCGGCCTGTCGCTGCTCACGTTGCGCATCGTGCCGCCCGTCGTGATTCTGATTCCGATCTATATCCTGATGTTGAAGCTGAACCTGCTCGACACCTGGCTCGGCCTGATCATCACCTACACGGCTCTCAACATCACGTTCTGCGTCTGGATGATGGAAAGCTTCTTCCGCGAGATCCCGGTGGACTTGGAGGAGGCGGCCATGGTGGACGGCGATTCGCGGTTCACCGCGTTCCGCCGCATCACCCTGCCGCTCGCCGCGCCGGGTCTCGCCGCGACCGCCATCTTCGCCGTGATCGCCACGTTCAACGAATTCCTGTTCGCGCTGATCCTGACCGCCACGCCGCGTTCCATGACCATGCCGCGCGGCACGGCTACGCTGATCGGCCGCATCGACACCGATTGGGCGTCGATGGCAGCGGCGGGGGTGCTCGGCGCATTGCCGATCGTGGTCTTCGCCCTGCTCGTGCAGCGTCATCTTGTGCGCGGCCTGACGCTGGGCGCCGTCAAGTAACAGAAATCCGCCCCGGCACCCGGCAAGAGCGCTATGGCAATCGCATCCAGCTACATCGAACGGAGGAACAGGTGAGCAACACAACGTCCCTGGCAGGAAAGTTCGCGCTGATAACCGGAAGCACCCAGGGGCTCGGCGAGGTCACCGCCCGGCTGTTTGCCCAGCGGGGAGCCGCCGGGATCATCGTCACCGGACGCAACGCCGAACGGGGCCAGGCTGTCGCCGATGCCGTCAGCACCGCAAATTGCCGGGTCGTATTCGTTCCGGCGGAGCTCGCCGAGGCGCAGGATTGCCGGCGGCTGATCGCAGCTGCCGAAGAAACGTTCGGCACCCTTCACGTCCTCGTCAATGCGGCTGCCCTGACCGAACGCGGCTCCGTATGGGACACGTCTCCGGCGTTGTTCGACCGCATGATGACGATCAACGTGCGGGCGCCGTTCCTGCTGATGCAGGACGCCATCAAGCTGATGGAGCGCAGCAAGGCGGCCGGCTCGATCGTCAACATCTCCAGCGTCGCCGCGCATGGCAGCGTGCCGATGCTGACCGCCTATGCGGCGTCCAAGGGTGCGCTCGACGTGCTGACCAAGAACATCGCCTATTCGGTGGCGTGGCGCCGCATTCGGGTGAACGCCCTGAACCTCGGCTGGATGGACACGCCGAACGAGGACGCGATCCAGCGCCGCTACCATAGTGAGGGCCGGGACTGGCTGCCCCAGGCGGAGGCGAAGCAGCCATTCGGGCGGCTGCTGAAGACCGACGAAGTCGCCCGTGCGATCGCGTTCCTGGCCTCCGACGAGTCAGGCATGATGACAGGCGCGCTGATCGACTTCGATCAATCGGTGATCGGCGCAGGTCCCCAGCCGATTCCGCCGCCGATCGAGACCTGGGACAAGATCGCCGAGGTTTCGTATTCCTGACCGCGAAATCTCGCCGGGTGCGGCTCACGCGAGCCGCACCCGTCCGGTCAGCCCGCTGACGCCATGTCGAACTTCTGGGCGTCGAGCTCGGCCGTCGGGCGCAGCTCGGCTTCCTCGACGCTCATTCCGGCGAGCGCCACGCGGCATGCAACTTCGATGTTGTGGATGATGGCGTCCGTTTCCTCAGCCGAGTGGTTAGGGTGCATCGGAACCATGATCGTGCGGTTGAGGATGTCCAGCGAGCGGGCGCACATGTCCTTGCTGTAGGTTCGCCGGCATTCGGCGTTGGCGGGGTGATTGTAGGGGTTCATGGCCGGGTGCGCCGCGCCCATCCCCATCAGCACCTGGTCCCATTCCGTGTAGGTATGGCGGCCGGTTTTCCCGGCGATCACTGCCGGAAAGATCTTGACGAAGCGCGTCGCCTCTTCGGCCGAGGGCACAAGATACATGACGTGCGCCGCGCAATCGTGGTCCGGGCTGTTCATGGGCGACAGCTTCAGCCCCATGTTGCCGAGCCGGGCCGTCGCCTCGACGACCTTTTTCTTCTCGGCGCGCATAGCCGAGATGATGCCGTCGATCCGTTCGAGCTGCACGTTGAGCATGGCGCCCGCCAGCTCGGACGCGCGGCCGCCATTGCCGGCGAACGGCTTCAATCCGTCGTCGCGCCCCGTCCAATAATAATGGCACGGGTCGATGGCGCAGCGCGCCCGCTTGGCAAAATTCTCGTCGGACGTGGCGACGCCACCGCCTTCGCCGCTCGTCATGTTCTTGTAGTAGTTGAAGCTGAACGCTCCGATGTGGCCGACGGACCCAAACTTGCGGCCCTCGTAGCTGCCGCCCACCCCCTGGCAGGCATCTTCGATAACCACGAGCCCGCATCGCTCGGCGATCTCCATGATCGCGTTCATGTTGCACGCGGCGCCCCACATGTGGACCGGCACGATCGCCTTTGTGCGCGGCCCGATTGCCGCCTCGACGGCATTCGGATCGATCGTGATGCTCTCGTCGACATCGACGATCACCGGAATGGCGCCGGTGGTCAGCACCGCCGTCGCGGTGGCCATGTAGGTGTGCGCGGGGATCAGAACCTCATCGCCGGGCCCGAGGCCGGCCGCGATCATGGCAGCCGACAGCGCATAAGTGCCGCTTACCGTCAGCGCGAAGTGGTCGACGCCCAGATATTCCGCATAGCGCTCTTCGAAGCGGTCGCATTCGCTGCTCTCGCTGTAGCGAAACAGTTTTCCTTCCCGGATCACATTGGCAAGTGCTGAAATTTCCTCTTCGCCAACGATGTACATCTACGCCCCCAATCCACCGCCACTGCGCATATCCGGCTGAATTATGGCGCGCAGCACGTCGCAGCATTTCATTCCCAACGCTACCATCGTGCGCTGCCCTAGCCTGAATGGGTAGGGGCAATTCCGCGCTTTTGCAAGAAACGGAGGGACCGAACAGGCCGGTCAGGCCTCCTTGATGAAATCAGAGAATGCTTCCGCGTAGTCAGGATGCCAGCGGGAGAGGGCAGGGCGGTTTTCGACGACGTCGCCGGCGGCCCAGAGGATGCGCCGTTCGTCGAGCGACCGCGGCACGTCGGTGTCCGGGCACAAGATGTAGAAATCTCCCGCCTTGAGCCGTTCCAGCATGAAATCGGCGGTCTGATCGGGCTTCCAAGCCGCAGCCGGCTTTTCCGTCCGCCCGCCCGCGGTCAACCCTGCAAACACAAAGCCCGGGATGAGCAGGTGTGCGCTGAGCCAGGAGCCCGGCACATTGCGCAGTTCATGCGCCAGCGCTTCAGTGAACGCCTTCACTCCGTGGTGGCGGCGATAAGCTGCACGATGACCTGATGGCTGACGAGCGGTTTGCCGCGCCGGCAATGTCACGGCAAGCCGCAGTCCGTGGTAGGGTGAGCGGATGTCTCCGATCTCATTCTCCCGCCACCGGTTCCCGCCCGCCGTCATCCGGCACGCCGTGTGGCTCTATTTCCGCTTCACCCTGAGCTTCCGGGATGTCGAGGAGCTGCTCGCCGAGCGCGGCATCGAGGTCTCCTACGAGACCGTCCGGCGATGGGTGCTGAAATTCGGTCCCCTGTTCGCCCGAGAGCTGCGGCGACGACGTCCTCGGCCGAGTTCGCAGTGGCATCTCGACGAGATGGCCGTTCAGATCGGCGGCAAGCGGGTCTGGCTTTGGCGGGCCGTCGACAGCGAGGGCGAGGTGCTCGACC
>JACCSN010000312.1 GCA_013812985.1 Hyphomicrobiales bacterium
GGACAATCTCCGGCAGCGGGTTCTGCACCCAGGCATGCTGGTCGGGGCCGAACTGCTTCAGGCTGCGGCCATCGAGCCAATCCTCCACGGTGGCGGTGTCCGGCCGTGGGCGCGGCAGGTTGGCCCCTGATTCGGTCGGGCGCCGAGGGACTATCCGCATGATAGCTTCGAAAGGGGCGTCCAACGCGCTTGGCTCAGGAGCATAAGCCAGCACCGTCGAGGTCTGGACGTCGGTAACCCGCCCCTGGCCTGACCGAGTCTCGCCCGGCCTGGACTGTGGAACGCGCGCGGCCATGATGACGTCTTGGCTCTCCGACCGGGGTCTCAGAAAGGTGGAATAGGCCAGCCCCCCGGCCCCAACCGCGCTCTGCCGCGTTCTGGTAAACTGCACCTGCTCGCCGGCATGCCCGGGCTCGGTGATATCAAATGTCGTGAGCAGGCCCGAGGCGGGCAGATCATCCACCGATGAGTATCGAATATGACGAACGCGAGCCAGATCGCCCTTGGGAGAGCGGCGCACCGTGACCGTATCGACGGGGGTTCCAATTTTGATGGAACCAACCCCAAGCGTGTCCGTTTTGGCAATCGATGCGAGTGCCGCCATCACGGCCACCTCTGCGGGACTACGTATTCCAGTGGAGGTCGCCGTGGGTATTCCCGCGGCGGATATGATGGCAGTGACCGCGACCAGTTTTAAGACGCGAACGCGCAGAGAATTATTTCGCACTGCGTGGAGTTCCCCTTCTCAGGTGATGCCAAGCGGCAACACACGACGGCCCCGATCACTCGGGTGTCATTAACAACAAAATGCGGTTGATAAGGGGTTAACCCGACCGCGGCTTCGTTCCTGTGTTCACCTGATGCGAGTGAACCGGCCCGGCTTTTTCCGGCGCAATGGGGCGAGAATAGGACCGGCTTCTGAGGCTTCAGACATCTTGACGGCTTAAGAGCGCGGCCTGAGCAGCAGCCAACCTTGCGATCGGCACCCGGAATGGCGAGCAGGATATGTAGTCCAGCCCGACGCTCTCGCAGAAGTGGATCGACGCTGGATCGCCGCCGTGCTCGCCGCAAATTCCGAGCTTCAGGTCAGGCCGGGCCTTACGCCCCTCATTAGCCGCGACCCGGACCAGGACGCCAACCCCCTCTATATCGAGCGTCATGAAGGGGTCCTTCTCGATCAGCCCCATCTCCTCGTAAGGGCCGATGAAGCCCGCTGCGTCGTCGCGAGAGATGCCGAACGTGGTTTGCGTCAAATCGTTGGTGCCGAAGGAGAAGAAATCGGCGCTCTCGGCGATCTCCTGCGCGCGCAGCGCCGCGCGCGGCAGCTCGATCATGGTGCCGACTGAATAATCCACCGTCGCGCCGGTGGCTGTGCGGAGCTTCGCCGCGGTGGCGTCGATGGTGGCCTTCACGCGGTCCAGTTCACTCTTCATGCCGACCAGGGGCACCATGATTTCGGGCACGACCGGCTCGCCGGTCAGCCGGGCGGCTTCGGCGGCCGCTTCCAGAATAGCCCGCGTCTGCATTTCCGGAATCTCCGGATAGGTGATGAGCAGCCGGCAGCCGCGGTGGCCGAGCATCGGATTGGATTCCGTCAAGAGATGCACCCGCTCGCGCAACAGGGCCGCGTCGACATGCATCGCCCGCGCCACATCGGCGATCTCTTCCTCCGTCTTCGGCAGGAATTCATGCAGAGGCGGGTCAAGCAGCCGGATGGTGACCGGGAGCCCCCGCATGATCGTGAACAGCTCGAGGAAATCCGCTCTCTGGAAGGGCAAGAGCTTGTCGAGCGCAGCGCGGCGGCCCTCGGAGTTGTTGGACAGGATCATCTCGCGAACCGCAAGAATGCGCTCGCCTTCGAAGAACATGTGCTCGGTGCGGCAGAGTCCGATCCCCTCGGCGCCGAATTCTCGCGCCGCGCGGGCGTCGGCCGGGGTCTCCGCATTGGCGCGCACCCGCATCCGGCGCACGCCGTCCGCCCAGCCCATCAGCGTCCCGAAGCTGCCGGTCAGCTCCGGCTGGCGCATCGGCACGCGCCCATCGAAGACCTCGCCGCTGGCGCCGTCCAGCGTGATCACGTCGCCGGCCCGCCAGGTCCGGCCGGCGATGGTCATTGTCCCGGATCTGGCGTCGATCTTGGCGGCCCCGGCGCCGCAGACGCAGGGCTTGCCCATGCCGCGCGCCACGACGGCGGCGTGGCTGGTCATCCCGCCGCGCGCCGTCAGGATGCCGAGCGCGGCGATCATGCCGTGGATGTCCTCGGGGCTTGTCTCGTTGCGCACCAGGAGCACGCTCGCGCCGTCGTGGGCGCGCCGCTCCGCCTCTTCCGCCGTGAAGACGATCTTGCCCGTCGCCGCGCCGGGCGACGCCGGCAGCCCGCGGACGATCACCATTCGCTCGGCGTCGGGATCGAGGGTCGGATGCAGAAGCTGGTCGAGCGATCCGGGCTCGATCCTTGCGACGGCGTCCTCGCGGGTGATCAGGCCCTCTCCCGCCATGTCCACAGCGATCTTCAGCGCGGCGTTGGCGGTCCGCTTGCCGTTGCGGGTCTGCAGCATCCACAGCTTGCCGCGCTCGATGGTGAATTCCAGATCCTGCATGTCGCGGTAATGCGCCTCGAGCCGATCGGCGATGCGGCGGAACTCGGCGAAAGCTTCCGGCATCACGGTTTCCAGCGACGGAGCCGCGCCGCCCGACGCCAACCGCGCCGCTTCCGTCAGATCCTGCGGCGTACGGATGCCGGCCACGACGTCCTCGCCCTGCGCATTGACGAGGAACTCGCCATAAAGCTCCTTCTCGCCGGTGGACGGATTTCGGGTGAAGGCGACGCCGGTCGCCGAGGTCTCGCCCATATTGCCGAACACCATGGACTGCACGGTGACGGCTGTGCCCCAGCTTGTCGGGATGTCGTGCAGCTGACGATACGCGGTGGCGCGGGCGTTCATCCACGAGCCGAACACGGCGCCGATGGCGCCCCACATCTGCTCCTCGGGATTTTGCGGGAAAGGTTGACCGGTCTTCTCCTCGACGATCTCCTTGTAAAGCCCGATCACAGCCTGCCAGTCCTCCGCCGTCAGGTCGGTGTCATGC
>JACCSN010000359.1 GCA_013812985.1 Hyphomicrobiales bacterium
TAGGGCTGGTCCAACTCTTCCATGAAGCGGAGCGCGGTGGCGGCGCGGCTCTGCGGGGCGTAGAAGAGGGTGAGGTCGGCGGATTCGGAGATCGGCATTTGCGGGCCTCGAGGTGAGCGTGCCGCGCATTCTACACCGCCCTGGCGAACCTGTCCCGTCGATCGGCTACGGCTTGGTCAGGTCGATCTTGAACCCGTGGTCCTTCGCCGCGGCCCGATGCAGCTTGTGGCGCTCCTCGGGCGTCAGATCGAGGGCGTTCGCCACTGTTTCGATCCACTCGGCGGAGGCGCGGCGGCGGCCGGTGGCGATCTGGTTCACATAGGGCTGTGACAGCCCCGACAGCTTCGACACGCGATATTGGGACACGCCGCGCTCGGACAGGATTTTTTCCAGCGCGGCGGCGGCTTCGGTGGCCGGCGTCTTCGCCATCAGAGCGTGATGTCGTCCACCAGCGGCGCTTTCCTCCGCTTGGCCGGGCCGGTCGGTTTTCCCGTCCCCGCGGAGTTGGCCGGCTTGCCGGTCGGGTCGAATTTGTCGCCGGCGCGCCTTTTCTCTTCCGGCGAGAACAGCATGTCGGCCACGTCGCCCTTGGCGTAAGCGGCGGTGCGGGCGGCCCGGCCGGAGAACGCGGCTTGCGTCGCGGCGCGGTCCTTCGCGTCGTAGCTCAGCGTGCTCGCCGCCGCGATGCCCATCCGCTGGCCCTGCTCATAGGCGTCGATGCCGGCGCCCAGGAAGTTGAACTGCCAGCCAAGAGCCGCCTTCTCCTTGATGAGCAGGTTCAGCTCGTCCCAGCCATGCTCGGTCGAGCAGTTCTCCTGGCCGTCGGTCTGGATGGAGATCACCACTTTCGGCGCGTCGGCGCGGGCAGCGACGGCCGTCTCCACCGCCTTGATCGTCTTGTAGGCGGCGTCGATCAGGGGCGTGCTGGCGCGCGGCTGGAAGGTTGCTTGGGTGAGCAGCGCCACGTCGGCGATGGGCGTGTTCACGCAGACCTTGTCGATGCTGATCGAATCGAACTGCAGCAGCGAGAACTCGATGCCCGCGCCGTCCGCCTTCAGGGCGCCCAGATAGGCGTTGAAGCCGCCGATCGTGTCATCCTTGATGGCCTCCATCGACCCGGTGCGGTCGAGGAGATAGGTGACGAGAGTGGCGCTGATGGCGGGGGACATGCGGAAGCTCCTGGCTGGCTATTGCGAAGCAGCTATATATAGCTAATACGCGATATATGCAACCCAATCAGTAAGCCCGCGTCGGCGGCAAAGCGCTCCGGTCACAAGGAGACTCGGTAACGGTCTTGGGATATGGTGGCGAGAGAGAGTGCAGCGGGGCGTCCCCCAGTCATGTCCCTTTCTCTCGGCGCCGGCAACGGGGTGCACCTCCGGGAACTGCTGGACCGAGGGGGATCGAAGCGGCTCTCTACCGGTCAGGAGGTCACAGTCCTGACCGGCGGAGCGGTCCTGGTCGTCGCCTCGATCAAGAAGGCCAGGACCGCTCTACCATGATTCGCACGGAGTCATCCCGCCGCCTTGACCAGCGACAACCGCGCGAGCGCGGCGGCCTTGCGGGCCTTGGCTGCCCACTCGCTTCGCGGGTCCAGCCGGAGATAGCTCTCGAAGCTCTCGATCGCCGCTGCGAACCGGCCGTCGTCAAGATCAATCATTCCGAGATTGAAGAGCGGGTCGGCGTAGCTCGGATCGGCCGCGATGGCGCGGCGGTAGCTGTCGCGGGCGTCGTTGCGCCGGCCCTGCCGCTCCTGAGCGTGGCCGATGTTGTACCACGCATCGGCGAAGCCGGCGGCGAACATCGTCGCTTTGGTGAGCAGCGCGATCCCTTCCGCGAATTCCTCCCGCTCGCAGAGCAGGCTGCCGAGCTCGAACAGTGCGTCAAGATCCTTCGGCGCCTGCGCGAGAGCCCGTCGAAGCAGCAGCTCGGCGCGGCCGTCATCACCGGCGCTCCGCGCGGCATCGGCGTCGGCGAGCAGCGTCCCGATTTCAGGCCCGGTGTAATCGAGGCCGAGCCGAATCTGGCCGTTGATATCGGCAAGCTGGCCGCCGGCCCTCAGCACGACGACGCCCGACGCATCGGTTGTGACCTGAAGCTCGGAAAGGGGTGCATCGACGCCGAGCGCCTCGCGCATCCTGCGGCAGGCGAAAGCGAGCGTCGGCAAGCCGACCTGCTCAAGCAGCTTGCCAGCTTCGATGGCGGCCTTCATGGCGCGGAAACCGAAGCGGCCGTTGTCGCTCTCGACGATATCGAAGAGCGCGAGCAGGTCGACCGTCGCGGTCGGGAGCCCGGCTCGCTTGGCGATATCGGCCTTGGCGAAGGGCAGCGCTTGCTCCGGGACTTGCGGGATAAGGCCGAGCTGCCGCAGGAGCCCACGTTCGCTAAGCAGCGGTCGCTCTCCGGCCCGGGCCAGGTCGGCCTGAATTTGCGGGATCGAGCGGGAAGCCGCGCCGGCTCCGACGACGATCAGTTCCGCATCTGCCATTCGCCTGGCGCGGCTGTCGCCCCGCTGGACCAGGTAGCGCTCCCAGGTCCGAACGGGCAGGGAGAGCAACCGACCATAAGCAAAGACGCGCATCGCGCCGTCAGGAAGCTTTCTTCCGCCGCGCGGGCTTGGCCGGAGCCGTCGCGGCAGGTTCGGCGGCGGCCGCACGCTTTCCGCGAGCGGCCGGCTTGCGGGCAGGTGAGCCTTCCTTCGCAAGGCTTTCCTTCAACGCCTGCATCAAATCGACAACCGCGGTCGGCTGACCGATTTGCGCATAGACGGGCGTCTCGCCCTTCGCCTTGGCCATGACGAGCTGCCGGACGGCTTCCTCATACTGGTCAACAAGTTCGGACGGCTGGAACGGCTGTTTGCGAGCCTGGATCAGCATTTTCGCCATGTCGAGAAGCTCGTTTTCAACAACTCCGTCTCCGACGCCTTCGTAATAAGCTTCCGCCGAACGAACCTCTTTCCCGGTCCGCAGGGTTGTTAGAGCAATGCCGCGCCCCTTCGGCGCCAGCAAAACCCGCCGCTCCCGGCTCGATAGTACGAGCGACCCGAGTCCAACCGTACCGGTGTCTTCCATCGCTGTCCGAATGACCCGGTATGTCTCTTCAGCCATGACGCCATCTGGCGACATGTAGTAAGGCGTATCGAAGTAGAACTGGTCCACCTCAGCCGCGTCGACGAATTGCGCTACGTTGATGATCTTCGTGGCCTCGACCTGGATTGCATCGAGCTCCGAATCTTCGATGAGGACATAGCGGTTCTTATCGATTTCGTACCCCTTCACGATTTCGTCTGAATCGACCTTCTCGCCTGTCTTGCTGTCGACGTTCATCTGCCGGATGCGCTGCCCGGTCGCACGGTTGATGCGATTGAAGCTGATCCGCTCGCCACTGGAGCAAGCCGGGTAAATCGCGATCGGACAGGTGACGAGACTGATCCGGAGAAATCCCTTCCAACTCGCACGCGGCGCCATTATTCTTTGCTCCCCCAGGACACTACGGGAGGAGAGACTATCGCAAGGGTCTAAAAGAGTCTCCACTCCGCGAAGTGCCCTCCTGCTTTGACGCCGAGCGGATGCCGAGGACCTTTCCGCACGCCGCCGCGCCCTTGCTCTCCCCCTTGAACTAGGGCCGAATGAATCCAAAAATCAGGCGACGCTCGCCACCCCGGCTTGCTAGGCATCACGACAAGCAGGGCCAGTCTCTGGCCTTCATTTACGCCTAGTCGCGCATGTCAAAACCGCTGTCGCGAGGTACTAAAACGGCGTGCGGCTGCGCATCGCTGCGGCGAGCGTGCCGTCGTCGAGGTAGTCGAGCTCGCCGCCGACCGGCACGCCGTGGGCGAGGCGGGTCACCTTGACGGGGGTGCCGGCGAGCTGGTCGGTGATGTAATGCGCCGTCGTCTGCCCCTCCACGGTGGCGTTCAGCGCCAGCACGACCTCGCTGACGCCATCGCGGACGCGGGCCTGCAACGAGGCGATGTTGAGGTCGTCCGGGCCGACGCCGTCGAGCGGCGAAAGCGTGCCGCCGAGCACATGGTAGCGGGCGCGCGTGGCCGAGGCGCGCTCCAGCGCCCACAGGTCGCCGACATCCTCCACCACGACGAGGATCGCCGCATCGCGTTCCGGATTGCGGCAGACGGAGCACGGGTCGCGCGTATCGACATTGCCGCAGACGGAGCAGAGGCATACCGCGGCGGCGGCTTCCGCCGTGGCGCGCGCCAGCGGCTCCAGCAACGCCTCCTTCTTCTTGACGAGGTGCAAGGCGGCGCGGCGGGCGGAGCGGGGGCCGAGGCCCGGCAGACGGGCTAGAAGCTGGATCAGCCGCTCGATCTCCGGGCCGACAATGGGCTGCCGCATCGGCTCAGAACGGCAGGTTGAGCCCGGCGGGGAGGGACAATCCGGCGGTCAGCTCGCGCATCTTGGCTTCCGCCCGCGCCTCGACCTTCGACTTGGCGTCGCGAGCGGCGGCGACGATCAGGTCCTCCAGGATCTCCAGCTCGTCCGGCTTGGCGAGCGAGGGATCGATCTTGACGCTCTTCAGGCCGCCCTTGCCGTCGACGGTGACCGTGACCAGGCCGGCGCCGGAGGCACCGCTGGCTTCAAGCCCGGCGATCTCCTCCTGCAGGCTCTGCATCTTGTCCTGCAGCTCCTTGGCCTGCTTCATCATTCCCATCAGGTCTTTCATCAATCCTGGTCCTCGCTGGTCTGATCCGGGCGATCGCCCGGGCCGGTTTGCGCATCGGCTGGCGCGACGGCTTGTTCAGGCCGCTGCGTGCGGATGTCGGTGATTTGGGCGCCGGGGAATCGTTCTAGCACTTTCTGGACCAGCGGATCGGCACGGACCTCCTCCATGAGCGCGGCCCGGCCGCGCTGGCGGG
>JACCSN010000373.1 GCA_013812985.1 Hyphomicrobiales bacterium
TGCGGTCGCTGGTGCGCCGTTCCCGAAGCGGCCCAGAGCACGGGCCGTGCACGTGACCCCGAACACCTACGCCTCGTACTTTCGATGAGGGCTCAAGGCTGGACGGTCCGCGAGATCGAGGCCGAGGCCGGCATCAGCCACGAAATGGTGCGGGCCGCAATCCAGGGAGTAACCGGCAGGAGTACCCCGGTGTATGACCCACGCCTGCCCTCGTGCGTGTACCGGCAATGTCCGGAGCCTGCGCGAGCTGGCCGCCGAGTTCGGCGTCAGCCACGAGACGGTCCGGGCGATCTGCCGCGAGCCGGTCGCCTATAGCCCGCCCATCACCAACCGCCCTTGATTCTATGACGGCACGCCGCTCCCGGCGGTTGCCGTATCCACAAGAGCGCCAGGCTCAGCACCCTGCAGCCGCCGGCCGAGGGCGATCACGGCGGAGCCAAACCGGTGCCGCATCGACACCACACGGTCCGATAACCCGGTCGAGACCGGCCGGGCCTGGGCGACGTGCCGCGCCTCGGCGGCCTCGGCCAGCAGCGCCCGGCGGCCGATCTCGCTGACGGCGCAGACGGTGTCAGGATGGGTGACGAACATGGCCTATCCTCCTCTCGCTCAACCCGCTCACGCCCGCGCGAGGGACCCGTTGGGGGCGGCGAGCGGGGAGACCGCTCCCGCGCCCTGAAGGTAGGTCCCGACTCGAACCAGCAGCGTCCCCGCCGCCCGCCGTAGCCACGCCGCATGGTGCGCGGAGTGACCGGCGGCTTCGTCGACCAGCCACCCGCGCGCTGCCGCATTCGATAGCCGCTGTCGGTTTGCCTGCTCCGCCCAGTCGTAGACCGTCAGATTCGGGTTCATGGCTTCGTCCTTCCGTCTTATGCTCCGTTCGGCCGCCGGTTCCCCGTCATCGGATTCTGGTCCGCCTTCACTGGCATGGTCCCAGCATGCGCCGCCGGCCGGGGTGGCGCATCGTACAACTGTCGGATATCGGGTACGGAGATCGGGGCGACGGCGTACGTAGGCCGTCGGCGGCGACTACGTAGAGGGGGAAGGGAACTGGCTCAGAGGAGGGCGGCGCGGACGGCGCGGGTGGCGGCCTCGGTGCGGGTGGTGACGCCGAGCTTGGCGAGGATGTTGGAGACGTGGGTGGTGGCGGTGCGGGGGCTGATGAAGAGCGCCTCGGCGATCTCGGGGTTGGAGCGGCCATCCACCACAAGCCGCAGTACCTCCCGCTCACGGGGGGTCAGGCCGTTGACATCGCGGGGTGCTCGGGGGGACGCCTCCAGTGACGCCACCGCGCGGGCTTCGGCCACTGCCACCTCGAAGGACAAACCTCGCCCTGCCTCGTAGGCTTCCGCGAAAGCCAAATCGCCGAGCACAGAGCGCGTCGCCGCCTCAATGCCCTCCCGGTGGAGCGCGTGCGCTGGCTGCCCGGTCCCAGCCGCCGCCCTCGCGGCGTCGACCGCCCCCAGCAGTCGCCCCGCGCGCTCCGGCTCGCCACGCGCTAGCGCCACGCCGGCCAGTCCTGTGACCGCACCCTGTACCAGCCGCGCGTCCCCGATCTCCCCAGCAGCAGTGATGCTTTCAGCGAACAGGCCAGCGGCACGTTCGTGGTCGCCCTGCGCCAAGGCGGCGATGGCGATCTGGCCCAGACCTCGAGAAATGCCCCAGGCGTAGCCGACCTGGCGGTGGAGGGTGAGCGCCTCGTTGAGTAGCGGCACTGCTTCGGCGACATCGCCGGCCAGCACCAGTTTGTCGCCGAGATCACCCAGCGCGGCCGCGACCCATGCCGGCATTGCCGCCTCCCGCAAGAGCGGCACGGCCTCAGCGTAGGCCGCTGCCGCGCGGGTCACCTCGCCGGCATGCTCCCAAGCATCCCCAAGGTTGTACCAGGCTCGCCCGAGGATAAAGGAATCCCCCAGAGCGCGGCCAATTTCCAGCTCCTTTTCGGCGTGGGCGGCGGCGCCTTCGCTGTCACCTAACCATGCCGCCAAGGTGGCCGCGAGGCTCAACGCGTTGGCTCGGACGCGGGCGGGCACGTCGAAACTCGCGGCCAGGGCGGCCTCCAACCAGCGACGGACTTCGGCGTGGTACGGCCGCTGGGTCCAGTACTCGTCAGTGGCTCCCAACAGTCGCAGCACGGCGAGATGGTCGCCGGCCCGGGGCAGCCAGTCAAGCGCGGCGCGCAGGTTGCCGAGCTCAGTGTCGAAGCGGGACAGCCACTGCGCTTGGTCGCGAAGATCCCGAGGATCAGATTGGCGGCCCGCGCCCAGCGGCTGGGCCGCCTCCGCGAGGCCGACGCACCAGTTCGCGTGGGCAGCCCGGATCGCCTCAGCCTCGCCACTCCCCTCCAATTGCTCCAGTGCATATTCCCGAACCGTCTCTAGCATGAAGTAGCGTGGCTCGCCGTTGGCGTCCTCGGCTTGCCGCAGCAGGCTTGTGGCCACCAGTGCGGCGAAGCCATCGACGACAGCGACACTTCCAGCCTCCGGCGTCACCATCACGGCCTCGGCCGCCGTCAGGGTGCACCCACCGACGAAGACGGCCAGTCGGCGAAAGAGCACCTGCTCCTCAGGAGCAAGCAGGTCGTAGCTCCACCCGATCGCGTCGCGCATCGTTTGTTGCCGCTCCGGCAGGTCCCGTGCCCCGCCCGTCAACAGCGGCAGCCGCCGCTCCAAGCGAGCCAACAGGGTCGCTGGCGGCAGGTGGGCGATCCGAGCGGCGGCCAGCTCAACAGCCAGCGGCAGCCCGTCCAGCCGGCTGCAGATCTCGGAAACGGCCGGGGCGTTTGCCTCGGTCAGCGCGAAGTCGGGTCGAGCGGCCCGGGCTCGGTCGACGAAGAGGGCGACGGCCCCGGCCGACCGGAGCACTGGCAGAGGCATGGACCGCCCGGGGTCAGGGACGGCCAACGGCTCGACGAGGATCACTCGCTCCGCCGAGAGTCGCAGCCGCCCCCGGCTGGTGACGAGCACCGTCAGCGCGGGGCAGCCGGCCAATAGATCGGCGACGATCGGGGCCGCCTCCACTACCTGCTCGAAGTTGTCAAGCATGAGCAGGTGGCGCTTTTCGCCCAAGAGCGCCTTGAGCCGGTCGACCAGGAGCTCGCCTCCGGTCTCGGGCACCCCAAGCGCATGAGCGACGGCCGGGGCCACCAAGGCTGAATCCGCGATCGAAGCCAGTGGGACGCAGGTGACGCCGTCCGGGAAGGCATCAGCCACGTCGTCCGCGACGTGGAGGGCAAGGCGGGTCTTGCCCACGCCACCGGGGCCGGTCAGGGTGAGGAGCGGGACGTCGTCACGAAGCAGCAGATCGCGCACGGCGGCCAGCTCCCGCTCCCGGCCGATCAGCGGGGTACGCGAGAGGGGGAAGGTCACGGGCCGAGCGCGGGAGGGCGTGCTGGACATGTCGGGTCTCGATCATGTGGAGTCGATGCGTTGCCCGTGGATCATGCCGGAGGAGCGAGCTCCCGTCAAACCGCGCAATGAGTCTCCACGCGATGACCACCGCGTCAGCGATCCTCTCTCGATGCGTCGCGGCGCAACCCGCACCAGCGAGCTCATACCGGGCTGAGCAATATCCCAGGGTTCCTCCGATCGCCCGATCCTCGACGAATGGGTGGGGCGCTGCCTCGCCATTCGCCGGATGCATGGTGGCACGTTGAGCCCGATACTGGAGGTCTGATCGGGCATCGGTTCACGGTGCGATGTCAACGTGGTCAGAAGGAAACGGTCGATGCGTAACTTCTATTGGCTGATCGACGGGGCACTGGGCGGGTGCTCGCGACCGGGTGTGCTCGAACCGGAGCGACGCGGCGGCTCGTCGCCGGAGGTCTTGGAGAACGATCTTGCCTGGCTGCGGGCGCAAGGGATCGACGCGCTCCTCTCCCTCACCGAGACACCGCTGGCGGCCGAGATCCTCGCCCAGCATGCCCTGACGACGTTGCATCTGCCCGTCACCGACATGCAAGCGCCCACGGCGGCGGAGTTGCGCCGCGCCTTGGAGTTTATCGATCAGCAGCGGGCCG
>JACCSN010000403.1 GCA_013812985.1 Hyphomicrobiales bacterium
ACGTGAAGCTCGGCGCACGCGGCGAGGGCTTCGTCGAAATACGCGAGGGCATCGCCGAGGGCGACCAGGTGGTCACCACCGGCAACTTTCTCATCGACGCCGAGAGCAACCTGAAAGCGGCGCTGTCCGGCCTCACCGCTCCGGAGCAGTCGCGATGATCAACCGTCTCATCGCATGGTCGGCGCGCAATCTGATGCTGGTGCTGATCGGGACAGTTTTCGCGGTCGCTTCCGGCATCTACGCGCTGCGCACGCTGCCGCTCGACGCTATTCCCGACCTCTCCGACGTTCAGGTCATCGTCTACACGGAATATCCCGGTCAGGGCCCACAGGTCGTCGAGGACCAGGTCACCTATCCCCTGACCACCTCCATGCTGACCGTGCCGGAATCGAAGGTGGTGCGCGGCTTCTCGTTCTTTGGCGTTTCGTTCGTCTACGTCATCTTCGAAGACGGCACCGATCCATACTGGGCGCGCTCGCGCGTGCTTGAATTCCTGAACGCAGCGTCGCGCCAGCTCCCGAGCGGGGTGACGCCCACCCTCGGGCCGGACGCGACCGGCGTCGGCTGGGTCTACCAGTATGCCGTCATGGCGAAGAACCTGAGCCTGGCGGAAACGCGCTCGCTGCAGGACTGGACCCTCCGCTACGGGGCGGCGAAGGCGGACGGCGTGGCCGAGGTCGCCAGCGTCGGCGGCTTCGTCAAGCAGTACAACATCGTCGTCGACCCGCAGCGGCTGCGCGCGCTGGACATCCCGCTCGCCAAGATCCGCGAGGCGGTGCGCGGCAGCAACATGGATACGGGCGGGCGCACCATCGAACTGTCCGAGTTCGAGTTCATGGTGCGCGGCCGCGGCTATGTGAAGAGCATCGGCGACCTCGAGCAGATCGTGCTCAAGGTGGAGAGCGGCACGCCCGTCCTGCTCAAGGACGTGGCGCGCGTCGAACTCGGGCCGGACGAACGGCGCGGGGTGACGGAGCTGAACGGCGAGGGCGAGGTCGTCAGCGGCATCGTGCTTCAGCGCTTCGGATCCAACGCCCTCACCGTCATCGAGAACGTCAAGGCGCGTCTCGCCGAAATCCTGCCGAGCTTGCCGGCGGGAACGGAGATCGTGCCCGTCTACGACCGCTCGCAGCTCATCGAGGCGGCAATCGAGACGCTGAAGGGCACGCTCATCGAGGAGAGCATCGTCGTGGCGCTCGTCACCATTGTATTTCTCCTGCATGTGCGGAGCGCGCTGGTGGCCATCCTGATGCTGCCGGTCGGCATCCTCATGGCGTTCAGTGCCATGAAGTTGCTCGGGCTCGGCTCCAACATCATGAGCCTCGGCGGCATAGCCATCGCCATCGGCGCCATGATCGACGCGGCGATCGTCATGGTAGAGAACGCCCACAAGCATCTGGAGCGGGCGCCGCCCGACAAGCCTCGAATCGAGGTGCTGATCGAGGCGGCCAGCGAAGTCGGGCCGGCGCTCTTCTTCAGCCTGCTCATCATCACGGTGTCGTTCCTGCCGATCTTCACGCTCGAAGCGCAGGAGGGGCGCCTTTTCGGCCCGCTCGCCTTTACCAAGACCTTCGCCATGGCGGCGGCGGCCATCCTCTCGGTGACGCTGGTGCCGGCGCTGATGGTCATCTTTGTGCGCGGGCGCATCGTGCCGGAGCGCCGCAATCCGGTGAACCGGTTCCTCATCTGGATCTACCGGCCGGTCATTCGTGGGGTGCTCAGGGCCAAGACGCTCACTATTTTGCTGGCGGTCATCATCCTCGGAGTGTCGACGTGGCCGGCGACGCAGATCGGCAGCGAATTCATGCCGACGCTGAACGAGGGCACCTTGATGTACATGCCCACCACCCTGCCAGGGGTGTCGATCACCAAGGCGGCCGAACTGCTGCAGACGCAGGATCGCATCATCAAAACATTCCCGGAGGTTGCCTCCGTTTACGGCAAGGCGGGACGAGCGGCGACCGCGACCGATCCAGCGCCCACTGAGATGATCGAGACGATCATCAATTTGAAACCGGAAGCCGAGTGGCGGCCAAGCGTCACCATTGACAGTCTGAAAGCGGAGATGGACGGCGCGCTGCAATTCCCTGGAGTCTCGAATGCCTGGACCATGCCGATCCGCGCGCGCATCGACATGCTGGCAACCGGCATCCGCACCCCCGTCGGCATCAAAGTGTTCGGCACCGATCTGGCCGAGATGGAGAAGGTGGCGCGCGAGGTCGAAGCCGTGGTCAAGGCCGTGCCTGGCACATCAAGCGCCTACGCCGAACGCGTCATCGGCGGCTATTATCTCGACAT
>JACCSN010000404.1 GCA_013812985.1 Hyphomicrobiales bacterium
CCTTGACGCCATAGGGTCCGGCCGGATTTGCACCCGGTCGGCACTCGATACCCGACCCTTGAATCATCCCCGTTCGGTGCGCCCAAAAACGGAGACTGTTGCTGGTCGCACTTCTCTCCCTCCGCCATTGCGCAGAATTTCGCTACAACACGCCCGTTTTCTCTCCGGTGCACAGCGGTTCGCGTATTTTGCAGAAGAGGGCAGCAAGGCACCCGGCCTGACTGGCGACGGCGAGTCGGACCGCCGCAACATCGTGGTGAGTTTCGCGATCCGGACGCTCAAAAGGGATTGCGGCGAGAGCGCCGCCGCGGCCTAAGCTGACAGGAGCGATTCGCCCGGAGTCGGGCGGGGCATCTCCGATTCCATCCAGCCGACGGCGAAGTCCATGCCACGTCCAGCATTGCGTCAGTCGGACTTGGTGGCAGACACGCCGTACGAATCCGACATCTGGTCGGACCGGCTGCTCACGGCCTTCGCCGATGCGAACCTCGATTCGGGCTTCCTGCCGCTCGCGGAAAACGCCATCGAGGCACGCCCCGGCGATCCCGTCATCCTTATGCTGGCCGCCATGGCAGCGCTGCTCGACGAACGGCCGGAGCGGGCGCTGGTCTTCCTGAAGCGATTTTCCAGGCGCGCGTCGGCGCCGGCCGAACATCTCTTGCGCGCCCTGGCCCTCCATCAACTCAACAAGCCGGTCGCGGCCAGGGCGCTGTTGGAGCGCAATGGCCTGGCGGGCCGCCGGGCCGCCTTGCAGGCATTTCCGGGCGGGCCAAAGCGCCTGCCATGGCTGATGCGGCAACTCGAGGGCATCCTGGGCCCGGTGTCCTTCCCTGGCCGGCCGCGGCCGGCGGCGCGCGCCAAGATCAAGCCAAGAACCGCGTCTAGGGACGAAACGACGGGTCGCCCGCGCAAAGCGCCTGCGGATGTGGCCCCCGCGCCGCCGCCCTTGCCGCGCGTCGACATCGAAGTTCCATTCACGATCGAGTTCGACGCGGCGTCGCTGCTGTCGGCTCTGCCGCGCGAGATGGAGCAGGACGGCCGCTGGTTCGGCTTGCGCGAGCGGTTCGCCCATTTCGGCCTGGCGCAGGGCTTCGACGAGCTCCTGTGCCTGCCGCACCTCGCCGGCGTCGAGCCCCTGTCGCATCAGATCGAAACGGTGCGCAAGGTACTCAAGCAGTTCCGTGGGCGCGTTCTGCTTGCCGATGAAGTCGGGCTTGGCAAGACGATCGAGGCGGGCATGGTCCTCAAGGAATATGCGTTGCGCGGCATGGCCGAGCGCACCTTGATCCTCACGCCGGCTTCCCTGGTCGGCCAATGGCGGGAAGAACTGGAGACCAAATTCGGTCTTGCTTTCGCGACCACTCATGACGCGCTGTTGCGCGACCGGCCGCAGGCTTTTTGGGCCCAGGATCGCATCGTAGCCTCGATCGCCACCGCACGGCGGCGCGACCACGCCGAGCGCCTCGTCGAGCGCCGATTCGATCTCATCATCATCGACGAGGCACATCATCTGCGCGACCGATCGAGCCAAAGCTGGAAACTCGTCGACCAGCTCAACAAGCGCTTCCTGCTCTTGTTGTCGGCGACGCCGGTGCAGAACGACCTCATCGAGCTCTACAATCTTCTGACGCTGCTGAAGCCCGGCATTTTCAAGACGCCAAAGGAATTTCGGCTGGCCTACATGACCCCGGGCAAGCCGCGCCAGCCGGCCAATTCCGACCGCCTGCGCGCGCTGATGCGAGACGCGATGATTCGCAACACCCGTGCCGTCGTCGCGCTCAAGCTGCCCCGGCGTCACGCCGCCACCATCAAGGTCGATGCCGGCCGCGGCGAATCCGAGGCCTACGCCGCTCTCGGAGCGGCCGCGCGGCGCCTGGCGACGGAGGGCGAAGGCAAGCGCGAACGGCTGGCTCTCCATCATCTCCTGAGTGCGGCAGGCTCGTCGCCAAGGGCCGCTGCAGGGGCGCTCGCCCGGGTCGCGGCGCGGAACGCCGACGATCCGATTTGGGCCGAACTTGCCAGCCGATGGGCGGCAATCGAAGCCGGCGGCAAAGAGGCGGCGCTCATCGATCTCGTTCGGCGCAACCCGACGGAGAAGAAGCTTGTCTTCGTCCATTCGCGCGCGACGCTCGCCCACCTCGCCGATCGTCTCAAGGAGGCCGGCGTTTCGCTGGCGCGTTTCGACGGGAGTCTCAGTGGGCAGGAGAAAGACGCGGCGATCGCTGCGTTTCGGGACCATGCGAGCGTCCTTCTGTGCACGCAGTCGGGCGGCGAGGGGCGCAATATCCAATTCTGCAATACGTTGATTAATTTCGACGTGCCGTGGAATCCGATGGCGATCGAGCAGCGCATCGGCCGCATCGACCGCATCGGCCAGAGCCGTGAGGTGTTCGTCTTCAATCTCGTCACCCGCGGCACCTTGGAGGAGCAGTTGTTGGCGCTGCTGGACGAAAAGATTTCGATGTTCGAGCTGGTGGTCGGCGAGGTCGGCGCCATCCTCGGCGGGCTCGAGGAGGAGCGCGAGTTTCCGGATTTGGTGCTGGATGCATGGTTGGGAGCAACCGAGGCATCCCGCCTGCAAGCCTTCGAGGCGCTCGGCCAACGGCTCGAACAAGCGCGCCGGCAGCACGATCACGCCAAGGCGCTCGACGAGAAACTGTTCGGCGAGGACTTCGAGGCAGCCTGAGGGCAAACAATGGAAGCGTTACGCGGTTTCGTCGCCGACATGCTGGAGAGCGAGGGCGCGGCGATCGCGCCGCTCGAGCCGGATGGGCTCGAAGTGCTGACGCCCGAGCCCCTGCGCGCCGCCTTGGGTTTGCCGGAGTTGGCGCGGCTCGGATTTGGCGCGACCCTGCCCGCAGGGGCGATATCGATTGGGCTCGAAGGCGATTGGCTCGACCGCTTCGGCGCTGTCCTCGGCGAGCGCGGCCGCTTTGCCGAGCGGCGGCTGGTCGTTGCCGAAAATGCCGTCGCGCCGAGCGACCCCGAGCGCCTGCTCGACTGCGCACTCGATCTGCCCAACGCGGTCTGGCGCCTGCAGGAGGCCAAGCCGGCGTGGACGCGCTGCCTGCTGCTTGCGTTCCGGTATACCGCCATATCCGACGAAAAGCGCGAGGGACTGATCTGGCTCGGCTTCAACCAGGGCACGGGCGCGGTCATCGGCGGCGACATTCTGGGGCGGCTCCGCACGCTGTTGGCGAGCGTCGCGGATTGGCATGTGCCCGAGCCGGATACCCGCCATGCTGCGGGGGCGGCCTGGGATGCGACAACGTTCGCGGCGCGGGTTCAGCCGCTCGTCGAGCATCATGTGCGGCGTGATCTGGAAACCTTCGTCAACGCCATGCGCCGCCGGCTCGACCGCGACTGCGCACGGGTTCATGCGTATCACGACGATCTGCGCCGGACCGCGCAGCTGAAGCTTGCCGCGCTCGGAACGGCACCGGGCGAAAAGGCGGAAGCCGACCGCAAGCGCGAGACCATGCGGATCGCCGCCATCGAGCGCGAATATGCCGCCAAGCTCGATGATCTGCGCCACAATTACGCTTTGCGAGTGACCGTCGATTGGATGCAGGGACTGGCGCTCTTTGCCCCCGTGCATCGCTACGACGTGCTGATCAAGAGACGCAAGGGCGAACGGATCATCCGCATCGATTGGCATCCGGCCATTCGCATGATCGAGCCGCCACCCTGCGACTGGGGCCCCGGAGTGGGGCGCACGCGCCTCGTCTGCGATGATCGTCTGCATCTCACCGATGTGAGCGGGCAAGCTCCCTGCCCGTCCTGCAGCAAATCCTGGTGTCGCGCCTGCCATCCGGCCGGCTGCCCGCGCTGCCAGCGGGCGGTCTGAAATGGGGCCGGCAGCACGGAAGATTTTGGCTGGCTGCCATTTGCCTGATAGTCCGACCGATCACAACAACCCGATGCCATCGAAGCGTCCGATGTGTTTCGCGTTGCCTCGCTGGACTGCCCCTTATCACGTGTCGCGGTAGGGACGACGATTGCTCGTCGCCCCCCGCACAGATCCCGGCGAGCGGAACTACCGCACCGGGCTCCCACAGAGGTGGCTCGGTTTGTCTGAACAGGCTCGCTGCCTGGATAGGTGGATCGGCTGCCGGGTTTAAGCCGCTTCGAGAAGCGGCTGGTTGAAGTAGGCGTGGTCTGGCGTTTTCCGGCCCAGGCGTGAGTGTGGCCGTCGGCCGTTATAGAAATCGAGATATCGGCCGATCGATGCGCGGGCGGCCTGGCTGACGGTCTCGTAGGCTCGAAGATAAACCTCCTCGTATTTGATCGATTTCCAGAGCCTTTCGACGAAGACATTGTCGCGCCAGGCGCCCTTGCCGTCCATGGATATCTTGATCTCCTCG
>JACCSN010000462.1 GCA_013812985.1 Hyphomicrobiales bacterium
CGAGCGCGTCCTCCGGCGATTTGCCGGCCCAGATGACGAACTGGAACGCTTGGTAATAGCGCTCGCAGGACTCGACCGCCGCGCCGAGCATCGCCTCAAGCTGGCCCATGCCCGCCTCCATGCCCTCGGTCAAGAGCAGCGCGTTGCGATACATGATGATGCCTTCCGACTGCCAGAGATCGAAGTGCCCGAGCCATAGTTGCTCGTTCACCAGCGCCAAGAGCCGCATCACTTCGTTCTTCGGCCGCCCGTTCACCTTGAAATCAAAGGCGCAAGCGAGGTGAAGCGCTTCCAGCGTACCCATCCAGGACAGGGAAATGTTGTAATCGCACCAGCTTCCACTGACGGAAATCGTGATCTCGTCCTCGCCGGAGCGGTCGAAAGCCCAATCATGCGAAGCGGCGATCTGCTCGATCAGGTCGACAGGGTTCGGAGCCGAAGACAGTTCGATATCGACCAGACTCATGTGTTGTCCTCGCGTCGATGGTAGGGAAGGAATGCACGACAGCTCTGACGCGACTTGCCGCGCGAATCAGCGGACCCCATGAACCTCATCGGGATGCTTTCGCATTCGCGTGCCATATCCGAGACATTTCCGAATCTCTCTTCACGGCCGAATATAGCTGCGCGCCGCCGGCGCGGAAGCGGAGCCGATTCCCAAGCATAAGTTTCCACGGAATAGTTGACGCGCGACGTCAGATATCGCCGCCCGGCGCGTTTGCTGCGCCGCTTGTAGTCGTCGCGCGAGCGCCACGCTCCGCCGGCTCGCTCGGCGCTGCGGCGTCCACTGAACCCGCGCCGGGATCAGTTGCCCCAAGCTCATCGGCAGGCAATCGGGCCTCCAAATCCGCGACCCGCCGCCGGAGCGCCTCGTTCTCCTCGCGGGCTTTCGCGGCCATTTCGCGCACCGCCTCGAATTCCTCGCGCTGAACGACGTCCATGTCGCCGAGAAACCGTTCGGCCTGGCCGCGCACCGCGGTCTCCACCTCGCGGCGCACACCTTGCGCGACGCCCGCCGCGTCCGTCATGAGCTTGGCGAATTCGTCGAGGACGCGGTTGGAGGTCTGGGTCATGGCTACTCCTCCAGAAACCGAAAGCCCGAATTCGGCGAAGAACGCGCCGGATACGGCGGAATTGTGCTATGCACAACCGAAGCGCATAGATATAGCGCCGAACGGCGCGACGCAAGGCGGACCGCCAGAGCGCTCCGGCGAGCCAGCCGCGCAAGGTCTGGCCCTTGACCCGCATCGCATTGGGTGGCGATGGTCCGCTTCGTCCGCAAACGCACGGCCCATGTTCGCCATAGCCTATCCCGAGATCGACCCGATCGCCCTTCAGCTCGGCCCTCTCGCGGTCCGCTGGTATGGGCTGGCTTATTTCGCCGGCATCCTGCTCGGCTGGTGGTACGTGCGCCGGCTTGTCGCCGACGAGCGCCTCTGGGGCGGCCGCCCCGCCCCCATGACTCTCGCCCATGTCGACGACCTGCTGCTGTGGATGACGGTCGGCATCATCGTCGGGGGGCGATTGGGCAACGTGATTTTTTATGACCCCGCCTATTACCTGCGCGACCCCCTCGCGGCGCTGCGGGTGTGGGAAGGCGGGATGGCCTTCCACGGCGGCCTGCTTGGCACCATCATCGCCATGATCATCTTCGGCGCGCGCCGCGGCGTCCCTGTCCTGTCGCTGTTCGACGTCACTGCCGCGGCCACGCCGATCGGCCTGTTCTTCGGCCGGGTCGCCAACTTCATCAACGGCGAGCTTTATGGCCGCCCGTCGGACGCGCCATGGGCGATGGTGTTTCCCGCCGGCGGACCCGCGCCTCGCCATCCCAGCCAGCTCTATGAAGCGGCCCTGGAGGGTATCCTCCTGTTCGCCTTTCTGCGCCTGCTGACGCATCGCTTCGGCAGCCTGCGCCGCCCCGGCCTGACCGGCGGCGCCTTCATAGCGGGCTATGGGATCTGCCGCATCTTCGTGGAGTTCTACCGCGAGCCCGATCCCGAGCTGGAGCGCCTGACCGGTTTCCTCACCATGGGGATGGTCCTCTCCTTGCCGATGGTGGCGGTCGGGCTCGGCGCCGTGCTTTGGGCGATGAGACGAAAGCTCGCGTGACGCCTCTTGAATCGAGAATCCGGGCGCTGATCGAGGCGAACGGCCCGATCACCGTCGCCCAATACATGGCGCATTGCCTCGGCGATCCCGAGCACGGCTATTACACGACGCGGGACCCATTCGGCGCGGGCGGCGACTTCGTCACCGCGCCGGAAGTCAGCCAGATGTTCGGCGAAATCGTCGGGGCCTGGCTTGTCCACGCCTGGCGCCTCTGCGGCGCCCCCTCCCCGATCCGCCTCGTCGAGCTTGGGCCGGGGCGCGGCGCCTTGATGGCCGATGTCTTTCGCGTGGCGAGGCGCGCCTCGGATTTCCTCGATGCGATCTCCGTTCATCTGGTCGAGACGAGCCCCGTCCTCGCCGCCCGTCAGGCGGAGACCCTGACGCAATGCGGAACGGGCATCCAATGGCACGCGAGCTTCGCCGATATCCCACCAGGCCCATTGCTCCTCATCGCCAACGAGTTCTTCGACGCGCTGCCGATCAGGCAGTTCGTCCGTGTTGAGGGAAGCTGGCGCGAGCGGGTCGTCGGGCTCGTCGATGACCGGCTGGCTTTCGGCATCGGTCCGGGCCGGCTGGACGACGGCCCCGATGCTCCGGGCGGTTCGGTGCTCGAGACGTCACCCACGGGCGAGGCGCTGGCGGCGACGATCGCCCGGCGCGTCGTCGACGAAGGCGGCGCGGCGCTCCTCATCGATTACGGCTATGCGGACACGACGCCGGGCGACACGCTGCAGGCGGTGCGCGGCCATGCCTACGCCGACCCCCTGGCCCGCCCCGGCCAGGCGGATCTGAGCGCGCATGTGGACTTCGCCGCGTTGGGCCGGAACGCTCGGTCCGAAGGCGCCGCGGTGCACGGGCCGATGACGCAGGGCGCTTTCCTGCTGTCGCTCGGCCTTCTGGAGCGGGCGGGCCGGCTCGGGGCCGACAGCGATGGGGCGACTCGCGATGGGTTGCTCGCCGCCACGCAACGCTTGGCTGGACAAGCGGGAATGGGGATGCTCTTCAAGGCGCTCGCGGTCACCCGCCCGGGGCTGGAACCGCCGCCTTTCGGCGCGCGGATTTGACTTCGGCTCCTCTCGAAGCCAACGTCCCGCCATGCACGCCCCCTCCTCCCGACTCGCGCCGGTCGAAGCTCCGGCCCTTGCGCTCCCTGGAATTTCTCATGCCTTCTTCACCCGCCAGGGCGGTGTCTCGACCGGCCTCTATGCCGGGTTGAACACCGGGATCGGCTCCAGGGATGATCGCGCCGCGGTGCTGGAGAACCGGGCCTGCGCGGCCCGCCACCTCGGCGCCGCGCCCGAGCGCCTCGCCACCCCTTACCAGGTGCATGGGATCGACGCCGTAGTGGTCGAGGAGGCTTGGGGGCCGGGGCTCGGGCCGAAAGCCGACGCCGTCGTGACGAACCGGCCGGGCGTGGCAGTCGGGGTGGGCACCGCCGATTGCGGCCCCGTACTCCTCGCCGACGCCGCGGCCGGCGTCGTCGCCGCCGCCCATGCCGGCTGGAAGGGCGCGTTTACCGGGATCCTGGAATCGACCGTCGAGACCATGGAACGGCTCGGCGCCGAGCGGGCCCGCATGGTTGCCGTGCTTGGCCCGACCATCTCCGCAGCAGCCTACGAGGTCGGCCCCGAGTTCGTCGCCCGCTTCGTTGAAGCGGAGCCGGAGAACGAGCGTTTCTTCCACCCGTCGAACCGCGCCGGGCATTCTCTCTTCGACCTGCCGGCCTATATCGTCGCCCGGCTAAAGCGCGTCGGAGTGGGAACGTTGCAGAACATTGGCGTCTGCACCTATTCCGACGAGGCGCGCTTCTTCTCCTACCGGCGCGCCACCCACCGCGGCGAGCCGGATTACGGGCGGCTTCTCGCCGCGATCGCAATGGACGAGCGCTGACCCATGGCGCTTCACTTCGAAGCTGAGGAATTCGAGGCTCGCCGCACCCGTATCCTGGAACAGATGGCGCGCCGGCGGCTCGACGCGCTGCTCCTCTTCGCGCCGGAGACCCACTTTTGGCTGACCGGCTACGACACCTTCGGCTACTGCTTCTTCCAATGCCTTGTGCTGACGCGCTCGGGCGAGTTCACCTTGCTCACCCGTTCCGCCGACCTCCGCCAGGCGCGACACACCTCGCTCATTGAGACGATCGTGGTCTGGACCGACGGCTTGAATGCCGGGCCGGGCGTTCAGCTGCGCAATCTCCTCGACGACCTTGGCCTGCTCGGGACGCGGATCGGCGTGGAATACGATACGCACGGGCTGACGGCGGCGAACGGGCGCGCCCTGGATGAGGCGCTCAGGAACTTCGCCGCCCTGGAAGACGCGTCGGACCTCGCGCCGGCGCTGCGGGCGGTGAAGAGCCCGGCGGAGCTTGCCTATGTTCGGCGCGCCGCGGAGCTCGCCGATGCCGCGCTCGATGCGGGGCTGGAACTGATCCGCCCCGGCGCCGACGAGAGCGCCATCCTGGCGGCGATGCAGGGCGCGGTCCTCGCCGGCGGCGGCGATTATCCGGGCAATCCCTTCATCATCGGTTCCGGGGCCGACGCCCTACTCTGCCGCACCAAGACGGGCCGCCGCCACCTCGATCCCCAGGACCAGATCACCCTGGAATTCGCGGGGGTCTACCGGCTCTACCATGTCGCCCTGATGCGCACGGTGGTGATCGGCGAGCCGACGGCCCGCCATCGCGAGCTCCACGCCGCCTGCGTCGAGGCGCTTGCCGCCTGCGAAGAGGCAATGCGGCCGGGCCAGACCTTCGGCGACGTTTTCGACGCCCACGCGCGGGTCATGGACGCCAACGGCATGACCAAGCACCGCCTCGCGGCCTGCGGCTATTCGCTGGGCGCCCGCTACGCGCCATCCTGGATGGACCCGCCGATGTTCTTTCGCGACAATCCGGCATTGATCGCCCCCGACATGGTGCTTTTCGCCCATATGATCCTGATGGATTCCGACGCTGGCGCCGCCATGTGCCTCGGCCGCAGCTATCGGACGACGGAAGGTGCGCCGGCCCCGCTGTCCAGATACGGAACGGAGCTTATTGTCCGCTGAATGGGGCCCGCTGAACTGGACCAGCTGTTTCGGGCGGCGCAGGATGCAACCGCGCGCCCTCCTATGACCTTTCGCCCCCGTCACCTACCGGCAGTAGCTCCGATTCGCAGCACGGCCTGATGATTGGCAGAAATATGACACTCGCCTATCGGCGACAGGACGCCGCCTAACGAGAGTTGTCGCGCCTAAGCACCGTTGCTAAAAGGCCGCCGCCGCGGCGCCTTGCCGTGGCTTGACGCCGGCCATCGATCGGTCGACGCGGAGAGGCCGTCCACGGATGAAGATCGTCGCCGGCAACTCCAACCGGACGCTCGCGCAGGCGATCGGCAATTATCTCAGCCTCGACCTCGCCCGCTGCGCCGTCCGGCGCTTCGCCGACCAGGAGATCTTCGTCGAGATCCAGGAGAACGTGCGCGGCGAGGACGTCTTCATCGTCCAGTCCACAAGCTTCCCCACCAACGACCACCTGATGGAGCTGCTGATCATCATCGACGCGGCGCGACGCGCCTCGGCGCGACGCATCACCGCGGTGATCCCCTATTTCGGGTATGCCCGCCAGGACCGGAAATCGCTCGCCCGCACGCCGATCTCGGCAAAACTCATCGCCAATATGATCACCACGGCGGGCGCCGACCGGGTGCTGACCGTCGATCTCCACGCCGGCCAGATCCAGGGCTTCTTCGACATCCCGACCGACAACCTCTTCGCCGCGCCGGTCATCACCCGCGACATCGGCGAGAACTTTCCCGCCGACCATCTGATGGTGGTGTCGCCGGATGTCGGCGGCGTGGTACGGGCCCGCCTCATCGCCAAGCGCATCGACGCGCCGCTCGCCATCGTCGACAAGCGCCGCGAACGCCCCGGCGAGTCGGAGGTCATGAACATCATCGGCGAGGTGGAAGGGCGGCACTGCATCCTCGTCGACGACATCGTCGACTCCGGCGGCACGCTCTGCAACGCGGCGGAAGTGCTTCTCTCGGAGGGGGCGGTCGCGGTGTCCGCCTACATCACGCACGGCGTCCTGTCCGGCGGCGCGGTGGCGCGGATCACCTCCTCCAGGCTGAAGGAGCTGGTGATCACCGACACGATCGAGCCGACCGGCGCGGTGCACGACGCGGAGAACATCCGTGTCCTGTCGATCGCCGCCCTGCTCGGCGAGGCGATCAATCGCACGGCGCTGGAGAAGTCCGTGTCGAGCCTGTTCGATTGAACCTGACCTCATCTGATCGCTTTAAGCCGCCAGGACGACCAAGCGGCCGAAAACAGCCACGTCCCCGACTTGTGCTAAGGTAGGCGCAGGAAACGGCTAATTCGGTGGGACGAGCATGAAGGCCGAAGCGAGAGAAAGGGCCTGGGGCGACATCGACGAAGAGATGTTGCGGTCGTCATTGCGGGAGCTGGACCGCCGGTTGAAAGCCAAATTTGGCGAGCGCTATTTGAAGCTCATTCTGTTCGGCAGCCGGGCCCGTGGCGATCACCAACCCGACAGCGACGCGGACGTCGCGATTGTAATGCGCGATCCGATAGAAGATTGGTGGCCTCTAACGCAGTCAGTGGGTGAGGAGACTTACGAAATCCTCCTGGATACAGGGCTGTATATCGAACCTCACGTCATCGAGAGCGCCGCGATCAATGCACCTGAGAGATCGAAAAATCCTCCGCTCATTCGAGAGATTTTGAGGGACGGCTACACGCCATGAGCGCTGCGGAATATCTGGAGAAGGCGGACCACGCAGCGATTTCCGCGAAAATTCTGATGGATAGCGGCTCGAGGGCGCGGCAAATCGAGCATACTACGCCATGTTTAAACGCTGCGCGTGCGGCGCTGATAAGTGTCGGAGAGAGCGGGGCGGGAACTCATGGATCGATTATTGGGCAGTTCGGGATGCATCTTGTAAAGACTGGGCCAATGCATCCGGCCTTTGGTCGGGCCATCAACGATGCCCAGCTTCTCAGGACTGCCAGTGATTATGGACCTGATTCGCCGAAGGCGGACGCGGTCAGGTCCACGGTCGCCAAGGCAGAAGAGTTTGTCGCCGCGGTCCGCGCCATCATCCCGCCCGATCAACTGCGGCCCTAAAGCTTGCCGCGGCTCAACGCGGTGCCATAGCTGCCGCAAGACAGCTCCCGCCGCCGCAGCCATGGCGAGTACCAGCACGACATTGGCGTGGAAGCGCAACAGCGCCACGCCTGCCGTGAGCGCGATCAGCGCCGCCGCCCAATCGAAGCTCGACCCGTCCGGGAC
>JACCSN010000472.1 GCA_013812985.1 Hyphomicrobiales bacterium
CCGTGCAGGCGGCGTTCCGCGAGCACCATGGCCTGCAATGCGGCTTCTGCACGCCGGGCATGATCATGACCGCCGTCGACATGATCCGCCGCTACGGCGGCCAGCTCGACGAGAAGACCGTGCGCCATGAGCTGGAAGGCAACATCTGCCGCTGCACCGGTTACCACAATATCGTCAAGGCGATCCTCGCCGCGGCGGGCGAGATGGGAAGCGGCGCCAGGCTGGCGGCGGAGTGATCCTTCTCCCAGGGGGAGAAGGTGGCCGCGGAGCGGCCGGATGAGGGCTTACGGCGAGGCCGGGTGAGCAAGATGGCGGGCACCGCGCGCCCTCACCCGTCGCCTTCGGCGACACCCTCTCCCCCGGGAGAGGGACAGAAATAAGGGAGAGACAAGATGGGCCTGGAAGGGATCGGCGCGCGGGTGCCGCGCAAGGAAGACAAGCGCTTCATCACCGGGCGCGGCCGCTACACCGACGATATGGTTGTGCCCGGCATGGCCTACGCCGCCTTCGTCCGCTCACCCCACGCCCACGCCAGGATCGGCTCGATCGACGCCTCCGCCGCGAAAGCCATGCCGGGCGTGATCGGCGTGCTGACCGGGGCCGAACTCGCCGAGGACAAGATCGGCAACATCATCTGCGGCTGGATGATCCGCTCCAAGGACGGCAGCCCGATGAACATGGGTGCCTGGCCGGCGCTCGCCAAGGATACGGTCCGCTTCGTCGGCCAGGCGGCGGCTGTCGTGGTCGCCGAGACGCGGCTGCAGGCGCGCGACGCCGCCGAGGCCGTCGTGGTGGACTGGCAGGAGCTGCCGGCCGTCATCGACCCCGCCAAGACGGTCTTGTCCGGCGCGCAGCAGATCCATGAGAACGCCAAGGGCAACCTGATCTTTGATTGGGAGCTCGGCGACAGCGCCGCCGTCGATGCCGCGATCGCCCGCGCCGCGCATGTGACAAAACTCGACATCGTCAACAACCGCCTCGTCCCGAACGCCATGGAGCCGCGCGCCGCGCTGGGCCTCTACGATCCGTCGGAGGAGCATTTCACGCTGTGGACGACGAGCCAGAACCCGCATGTGGCGCGGCTCGTCCTGTCGGCCTTCTACAACGTCGCGCCGGAGCATAAGCTCCGGGTCATAGCGCCTGACGTCGGCGGCGGCTTCGGCTCGAAAATCTACATCTACCCCGAAGAGATCGTCTGCCTATGGGCGGCGAAGAAGACCGGCTATCCGGTCAAGTGGACGTCGGACCGCACCGAGGCTTTCCTTACCGACGCGCATGGCCGCGATCACGTCACGCATGCGGAGATGGCCTTCGACGCCGATAACCGGATGATTGCGCTGAAAGTCGACACGATCGCCAATCTCGGCGCCTACATGTCGCTCTTCTCCTCCGCCGTGCCGACCTACCTCTACGGGACGCTGCTCTCCGGCCAGTACGTGATCCCGGCGATCCACTGCAACGTGCGGGCCGTTTACACCAACACGACGCCCGTCGATGCCTATCGCGGCGCGGGCCGGCCGGAAGCCACCTTCGTGGTGGAGCGCATCGTGGAGACGGCGGCGCGCGAGCTGGGGGTATCCCCCGCCGAGCTCAGGCGGAAGAACTTCGTCAAGAGCTTCCCGTACCAGACGCCGGTCATCATGAATTACGACGCCGGCGACTACGAGACCTCGCTCGACGCCGCGATGCGGGCGGCCGATTACGCGGGCTTCCCGGCGCGAAAATCCGCGGCGGCTCGCGAAGGAAAACTCCGCGGCATCGGCATGAGCTGCTACATCGAGGCCTGCGGCATCGCGCCCTCCACCGCCGTTGGCTCGCTCGGCGCCGGCGTCGGCCTGTGGGAATCGGCGGAGGTGCGGGTGAACCCGGTCGGCACGATCGAGGTCCTGACCGGCTCGCACAGCCACGGCCAGGGCCATGAGACCACTTTTGCCCAGATCGTCGCCGAGCGCTTCGGCGTGCCGCTCGCCAACATCTCCATTGTGCACGGCGACACCGACAAGGTGCAGTTCGGCATGGGCACCTATGGCTCCCGCTCCGGCGCCGTCGGCATGTCGGCCATCATGAAGGCGCTCGACAAGGTGGAGGCCAAGGCGAAGCGGATCGCCGCGCACCTCATGGAGGCGTCCGAAGGCGACATCGAGATCGTCAATGGCGAGGTGCGGGTCGCCGGCACCGACAAGAAGCTCGGCTGGCACGAAGTGTGTCTGGCCGCCTACACCGCGCACAACCTGCCGGCGGACACCGAGCCGGGGCTGAAGGAGGGGGCTTTCTACGATCCCTCCAACTTCACCTTCCCGGCGGGTTGCTACATCTGCGAGGTCGAGATCGACCCGGATACGGGCAAGACTGAGATCGTGCAGTTCGTCGCCGCCGACGATTTCGGCCGCATCATCAACCCGACGATCGTTGAAGGCCAGGTGCATGGCGGCATCGCCCAGGGCGTCGGCCAGGCGCTCCTCGAAGGAACGCATTACG
>JACCSN010000491.1 GCA_013812985.1 Hyphomicrobiales bacterium
GCTCAGCCCGGCGCCGGCGTGGCTCAGCCGGAATGGGAGAAAGTCTGCGGCAACGTCAAGGAGCAGCAGGAATGCCACATCAGCCGCCGCCGCGTCGCCGCGACCGGCCAGGCCTTGATGCAGTTCATGATCATCGAGCGGGGCGACAAGAAGCTGATCCAGATCGCCGTCCCGCCGGTCGCCCTGATCCAGCCCGGCGTGCAGGTGAAAATCGACGAGAATCAGCCGACCGGCGTGAAATTCGTGGTCTGCACACCCGGCGAGTGCCTGGCGCTGGGGGAGATCAACACCGATTTCGTCGCCGGCCTGAAGAAGGGCAACGATCTGATCGTCACCATGCTCAACCCGCAGGGCAAGCCGGTCGCCTTCGACATCAGCCTTTCGGGCTTCACGGCCTCCTATGACGGGCCGGGCCTAAACCCGGCCGAGGCGCAGGCTCGCCAGCAGAAGCTGGAGGACGAGCTGAAGCGCAAGGCCGACACCGCCCGCCAGCAGCTCCTCAACGCCCAGCAGCAGACGTCCACCACCCAGTAAGCTGTTTCGCTGTCGTTCACCGGGGCAGGGGCGCCGGGGGCGCCCCTCTCAGTTGGGCGTCTCGCGGCTGCGGTAAGAACCCTTCTCGAAGCTGCCGAACAGCGCGCGCACCTGCGGATGCCGCACGGGTTCGCCGCTGTCGTCGGGCAGGAGGTTCTGCTCCGACACATATGCGACATATTCCGTCTCGGCGTTCTCCGCCAGGAGATGATAAAACGGCTGGTCCTTGCCCGGCCGAATCTCCTCCGGGATCGCCTGATACCATTCCTCAGTGTTGGTGAAGACCGGATCGACATCGAAGATCACACCGCGAAACGGAAAGAACCGATGCCGCACGATCTGGCCGACGCGATACTTGGCTGTTCTGACCCTGATCATTCCGTCGAAATTGGACCGCCACGCGCCGGATGACAAGACGCGATAGGGTCGCGGAAGGGCTGCGGCTCGTCCGATCGAGCCGGCGGCAATGCGGCGGCGCGCGCCAGATACGGGCCGCATGAGCGAGGTCGCCGGGCTCGCGCTGCCGTTCTTCAGCCTGATCTTCCTGGGCGCGGTGGCCGGGCGGATCTGGCGGCGCGAGGAGAACGCGCTCGCCTGGCTCAACACCTATGTCATCTATTTCGCCCTGCCGGCGCTCTTCTTCCAGCTCATCTCCCGCACGCCGATCGGCGAGCTCGCGAACTGGAGCTTTGTTTTCGCCACCTCGCTCGCCACCTACACGGCTTTCGCGCTGGCCTTCGCCTTCGCCGCCGTCAGGAACGGCGGCAAGATCGCGGAAGCCATCCTGCAAGGCATGGTAGGCGGCTACGGCAATGTCGGCTATATGGGGCCGCCGCTGGCGCTGGTGGCATTAGGGCCTGCCGCCGCCGTTCCCGCCGCGCTGATCTTCTGCTTCGACGTGGCGCTCGTCTTCACGCTGGCGCCGCTGATGATGGCGGTGGCCGGCACGGGCGGCGAATCGCTGCCGCGCGCGCTCGTCGCGATCCCGAGAAAGGTGCTCCTGCACCCGTTCATCCTGGCGACGCTGGCCGGCGTCGCCGGCGCCGCGCTCGGCATGCGCCCGCCCGAGCCGATCGACCGGCTGCTCGACGCCCTCAGCGGCTCCTCGGCGCCTTGCGCCCTCTTCGCCCTCGGCGTGACGGTCGCCTCGCGCCCGCTGAAGCGCGTGCCGATGGAGCTGCCGGTGCTGATCCTGATCAAGCTCGCGGTTCACCCGGCGCTGGTTTTCGCGATCCTCACCTGGATCGGCGGCTTCCAGCGCCTGTGGATCGAAACCGCAGTCCTGATGGCCTCGCTGCCGCCCGCCGCCACGATCTACGTTCTGGCCACGCAGTATGACACCTACGTGCTGCGCGCCTCCTCGGCGATCCTCCTCGGCACCGCGGCCTCGGTCTTCACGGTCACCGGCGTGCTCTACCTGATCGCGCACGATCTCTTGCCGTTTTGGCTGGTTGGAGCCTGAGCGCAATTACCAAAGTTACGGGTCGATTTCGGTTATCTGACGCTCCCAAGGCGGCAGCCGCAGCGTGCTCCGGACGTTACGGATGATGAGTTCCTCGTCTGTCACCATGTAGAAGATGCGGTATGGGAAGCGGCCTACAAGCTTGCCGCGCAGTCCGCTCTCATGCATGACACGACCGATTCGCGGATGGCGGGACAACAAGGTGATCGCGGTCTCGATCGCCGATGCTACTCTTGCGGCGGCTCTTGGATTATCTCGGCCTATGTAGGAGATGATATCGGCGATTTCGTCACGAGCGGTCGCGGTGTAGCGAACCTTCATAGGCTACGAAAGCGGTCGAGAATCTCCCGGACCTCGATTTCGTCAGCGAACCGCCCAAGCCTTACGTCCTCGGCGCTTTGTTCCAAAGCTTGAATGTCCTCGGGCGAAAGGTCCTGATTCGTCAAGCGCTCCTCATCGATCGTTTCCAGGATTGCGATCGCTTCTTCCTGAACCTCGGGAGGCCAAGTCTCGACGCGCCGCAAGAGGTCTGTGAGCTTCGCTATCATCACAGGACTCTAACACGTGTCTTCATGCCCCGCACCCCGTCCGCCAGCCCCTGCCGCATCAACGTCCGCCTGAGCACCGGGACCGACGAGGCCAAAGCCAGCCCGATCCCGCGCGCCGCCTGGACCGGCAGGAAATCCGTCAGCACCGAGCGGTTCAGAAGGTCGACGGCCAGCGCGCGGCCGCGGACGTCGCTTTGCCGGGCGGCGTGGTAGCTGTCGACCGCCGCGGGCGAACCCGGATCGCCACGGTGGCGGCTGAGGACGCGCCCCAAGGCGGCGACGTCGCGGAAGCCGAGGTTCAGGCCCTGCGCGCCGATCGGTGGGAAGCGATGCGCGGCCTCACCGACCAGGATCGTCCGCCGCGCGGCGAAGCGATCGGCAAGCGCGGCCCGCAGCGGGAACAAAGCGGGGGGGCTGTCAAGCTGCATTCCGCCGTGAATGGAAAAAGCGCGCTCCTCGACGAGGCGGGACAGGGCCGGCCCGTCGAGCGCGATCGTCCGCTCGGCCTGCTGTGGCCGGTCCATCCAGACGAGGCTCACCCGGTCGCCCGGCAGCGGGACCAGCGTGAACGGGCCGGTCTCGATATGGAATTCGGTCGAGACGCCGCCGTGCGGGCGCTCGATCGCGAAGGTGGCGACCAAGGCCGACTGCCGATGCGTCCAGCCGCGGACCGAAATGCCGGCCGCCTCGCGCGCGATTGAGCGGGCGCCGTCGGCCGCGACGACCAGGCGAGCGGGATAGGCCTCGTCCTCCGCGCTCACCGTGACACTGTCGTCATCGTGCCCGACCGACTGCGCGGGCGTGGGGACGATCGTGAGCTCGGCGAGCGATTCGGCCTGACCGCGCAACGCGCCGATGAGCTCGCCGTTCGGAACGTTGAAGCCGAAAGCCGGCAGCCCGATTTCAGCGGCGTGGAAAATCACCTCGGGGGCGCGGATGAGTCGCTTCGTCGCGTCGACGATGCGGATCGCCTTCAGCGGCGCGGCTTGGTCCATCAGGGCCGGCCAGACATCCAGGCCGGACAGGATGTCGACCGAGCCCTGCAGGAGCGCCGCCGTGCGGCCGGGCG
>JACCSN010000493.1 GCA_013812985.1 Hyphomicrobiales bacterium
CACAAAGGCAGCGCTCTCGGCCCGCAAGGCGCAGGGTGTGGCGCTCGGCAATCAGTCCAATCCGGCGGAAGCTGCCGCACTCGGCCGTGCGGCGCAGTTGAGCGAAGCAGACCGATTCGCCGCGAACATCCTGCCGATCATCAAGGTCATCCAGGAATCCGGAGCCACTACTCTCACCGGCATTGCAGCGGCGCTAAACGCCCGCGGCATTCGCAGCCCCCGCGGCGGCCAATGGCATGTCTCGACGGTGCAGAACCTGCTCGCCAGGGCAGAGCGGCGGCATGGGCTTTCTTAGACGGGAATGATTATCTTACGCTGGGCGGCACCAGTGCCGTTCATGGGGATGGAGAAGCGAGGAAGCGGGACAGTATGTTGATGACGGCGGACGCCGAACCGTCGCTCAGCGGCAAACCGAAAAGGCAGTAGCGTCGGCTGAGATGCTGGGATACGCGAGAGATAACGATGTCGCGGCGCTGGCCCTTGGTTAGTTTGTGTGGCGCGGCCGCCGTTCTCGGCTTCGTGGCCGGCACTTATGGCGTCGGCTCAGCGAGCGAGCGGGATCGGCAAGACAACTCAGTTTCGGCGCGCCCGAATGTCCCGAGGGGTTTCAGCAATCTCGTCCCGCCGTGGCCGCCTGTCGTGCCGGTTGGCCTCGACGCATACCGGCAATGGGCTCGGTGGCCGTATCAGCGGATCGGGGTGCGCGGCTATATGCGCTCGACCTACGACCGTGACGGCTTGAACCGCACGGCCGATGCATCGCACTTCCTTTATGGCGAAGGACCCGGCTTCAACGTCACGCTGGACGTGCTTGGCCCGGGCATCCTTTACTTCGTCCGCACTAACAAATGGCACGGCAGCCCTTGGCATTACGAGGTGGACGGCCTCGACCACGTCGTTCGCGAAACGAGTACGGCCGACCCGCATAATCCGGTTCCCGGTTCCAGGTTTGAGCCGTCCGAGGTCTTCCCGCCGCCGTTGGCGTGGACATGGTCGACAACGAAGGGAGCCGACCTGAACTGGGTACCGGTGCCCTTCGAGCGGTCGCTCCGGATCGCCTACGGGCGGACTTTCTACGGGACCGGCTACTACATCTATCATCAGTTCGTTGAAGGGATTCCGCTATCTTCGCAGTTGCAGCCTTTTGATTTCCGCACGCCGCCGGATCGGGATGTCCTTGAACTGCTCCGGAAGGCAGGGACGGACATTGCGCCAACAGACATTGCGGATCGCTCCGCCGCCGCGCTTCTTGAGCCCCGCGCTCCGCTGCGCCTGTTCCAGGTCGAAGGCCCCTCAACCATCCGTGCCCTCAAGATCACGCTGCCGCGAGATCGGGCGCTAGAGCTGTCCCACGCCCGCTTGCGCGTCACCTGGGACGGCCGGGACGAGCCTTCCATCGACGCGCCGCTGGCCTTGTTCTTCGGTGCAGGGCTCTTCTACAACCGAGATGATGCCGAGCACCTGGTCAAGGCATTTCCGGTCGGCATCCGATACAGCGGTAATCAGGTGGATCTTAGCTGCTATTTACCGATGCCGTTCTTCCGCTCGGCACGGATCGAATTGATCCCGCCGCCGGAGCTCAAGATCGCGGTGTCGTTGGTCGCCGAACTCCGTCACGAACTGCTCGGCGATCCGCCGTCGGCGCTTGGCTACCTTCACGCGACGTACAGCAACCTGGGCGGCGGCGCGCCTGGAAAAGACCACGTGCTGCTCGACACACGTGGCATCGAGGGGAGCGATGACTGGTCAGGCTCATTCATCGGCACCTCCTTCTCGTTCACCGATAAAGCCGAGTTACGTACGCTGGAAGGAGATCCTCGGTTCTTCTTCGATGATGCCCGTTCGCCGCAAGCCTACGGAACCGGGACTGAGGAGTGGGGCGGGGGCGGTGACTATTGGGGCGGGCAGATTATGACGCTCCCATTAGCCGGCCACCCGATCGGCGCGCCGACTCCGAGCGACGCTCGGGCGCCGGAGGACCTCGTCCATTCGGCTTACCGGTTCCTGCTCGCGGACTTGTTCCCGTTCGGGAAGAACGCCCGCATTCAGCTGGAACACGGCGGAGCCAATGACATGTTCGAACCATATCGGACCGTCGCTTATTGGTACGGCCTGCCCGCGGCGTCGCTGGTGCGAACAGACGAGCTGATAATTGGCGATCCCGCGTCCGAACGCGCCCATGAATACCGATCTCCTGACGCAACCACACCGCGGGTGCTGACATCACGGTATGATCTCGGCCCGGACCGTTATGATCCCCTTCGCGAGGGCACAACACCCGCACCGCCTGACGATGGTGAAGGGGATTCAGCAGCCGAGCCCACGCTCGAGCGTTCGACCACCGTCTACCCGGCGGAATCGCAGCTGGTCCGCTACACGCGTGGAAGTTCTGAGTTCACATTGAGAATCGACACCCTCAATCACGGAGTAATGCTGCGACGCACGCTGGACTATGGCGCGCCGAACCAAAGAGCAGTCATCTCAGTGGCCGACGGAGAGAGTTCGGAACCAGCCTGGGAACCTGCGGGAACGTGGTACCTTGCTGGCTCAAATACCTTTTACCACAGCTTTCCCAAGGACGAGCTCGGCTCGCCCGTTCCGGACGTGCGTACGTCTAACCGACGCTTTCGTGAGGACGAATTCCTGCTGCCGCTCAGATTGACCGAAAATCGCAGGTCGCTTCGCGTGCGCGTTGCATGCGAGCCGATGGAACGGCCCCTGCTGCCTGGAATGCCTGTATCCGCGCCCGTTTGCTCTGAAATACGTTACCAAGCATATTCTTGGGTCGAGCCCGATTTCAAGTTGCGTCCGGAGTCGCCTCCTACAAACGAAAGATGATGCGTGAACGCCGGATCTCGGTTGAGCCCCATGTCCACGACGCAGGCGCGGAACGATGGTTGCCGTCCAGAGCGGTTGTTGGACGGGGGCGGACGTAATCCAATGCGGTTATAGCGGATCATATTATACGTCGGATAATCCCGACCTTCCGGCGGCGCTGGTCAAGCTCCGAACACCAGTTACGCTGGATCGGCGTAACACACTATATTCTCTGCATCGTCTGAGCTTGGTCGTAATCTCGAGCATACTATGGCCGTCCCGTGCGAGCCAAATCGGAAAGATCCAAGACTCTAGAACGTCGATGTTCCCCTTGCCTTTTATTGGCACCGGGCCAAGCGGTCGCACATGGCACCGGGACCCGACTTGCATCCAAGCGTCTCTGGTGAGGTGATTCGCCCCTCTGCGCCCAAGCTCGACAACCGTGCCGCCACGTTGATCGTGTCTCCCCAGAGATCGTATGCGAATTTCTGCCGGCCGACGACGCCGGCGATCACCGGACCGAGATGGATGCCGGTCCGCAGTTGCCACTCGGCCCGAGATCGGCGGGCCGCCTCGGCCATGGCCAATCCACACCGCACGCTGGCCAGCACCGGATCGGGGTTGGGGAGGATCAACCCGGCAGCCGCCATGAAGGCGTCACCGGCCGTCTTGATCTTCTCCAGCCCGTGCGCATCGGCGAGTTCCTCGCGCAAGCCGGCGATGAAGGTCTGGGTCTTCCAGAGCCCGAACGGCCCCTTGGCCTTCAGCCGCTGCCCTTTCGGGCAGCGGCTGTAGCGGCGGGTCATCTTGGTGGTGGTTCCCGTCTCGTCGACAAAGACGAGCCTGTGCGCCTTGAGCCGCATCTTGGGCTGGCGCTTGCCGATCCACTCCGCCCGCGCCTTGTCGACGTCAGGCCGATCTTGCTCGCTCGAATGGCCCGCAAGCATGTCGGCAAAGTGGCCGCTGGAGAAAGTGGGTAGCTTCCGGGCCTATCAGGGCCGGAAAATCTGGCCGAGAGAATGCCAGAACCACACTTTCCTTGCCCCTAAGTCTCGGAACTTGCGCCATATTCCCTG
>JACCSN010000498.1 GCA_013812985.1 Hyphomicrobiales bacterium
CGGCCCTTTCGTCACCCGATTGCCCACCGGACGACGCCTTCCATCTCCTCGTCATCGACGACGACATGCGCATCCGGACACTCCTGACGCGCTTTCTCGGCTCGCATGGGTTCCGGGTGACGGCCGCGGAATCAGCCGAGGAGGCGAGGCGCCAACTCTCGCGGATCGCATTCGACCTCCTGGTGGTCGATGTCATGATGCCGGGCGAAACCGGGCTGGAATTCACCGACGCGCTGCGCCGGACCTCCGATGTCCCGATCCTGATGCTGACCGCCCGCTCCGAGGCGCCCCACCGCATCCACGGCCTGGAGGTTGGCGCCGACGACTACCTCGCCAAGCCGTTCGAGCCCCGCGAGCTGCTGTTGAGGATCACCAACATCCTAAAGCGGAGGCTGCAGCCCGCGCCCGCCGCGGTCGAGGCGATCCGCTTCGGCCCGTTTACCTTCCATCTCGGGCGCGGCGAGCTGAAGCGCGGCGCCGAGGCGGTCCGCATCACCGACCGGGAACGCGACATTCTACGGATGTTCGCCGCCTGGCCCGGCGCCACCGTGAACCGTCAGGACTTCCTGAAAATCTCCAATGGCGGCGGCGAGCGCGCCGTCGACGTCCAGATGAACCGGCTGCGCCGCAAGATCGAGGTTGACCCATCAAATCCGGTCTTCCTGCAGACCACGCGCGGAATTGGCTATCGCCTGTTGGTGGATTAGGCTTCCGCGCCAAGACCACCGCCGCCGCGAAGCGCGATTCACCCATGGCCCTGATCGGCGACATCGGAACCCGCATGCGCCTGCCCCGACTCAACCTCCGGCGGCTCGGCGCAGCCTTGACGTCCGGGCTGCCCAAAGGCCTTTACGCGCGATCCATCCTGATCGTCGTCATGCCGATCGTCATCCTCCAATCAGTCGTGGCCTATGTCTTCATGGAACGCCACTGGCAGACGGTGACGCGCCGGCTTTCCAGCGCGCTCACGCGCGACATCGCCGCCATCATCGAGGTGATCGAGACCTACCCGCAGGACGAGCGCTATTCCGAGATCACCCGCATCGCCGCCGACACGTTCGGACTGACGGTCACCATCCTGCCCGCCGCGCCGCTGCCCGAGCCCGGCCCCCGGCCGTTCTTCTCGCTGCTCGATTCCACCCTCTCGCGCGAGATCAGCAACCGGATCGACCGGCCATTCTGGATCGACACGCTTGGGAATTCCAACCTGGTGGAAATCCGCATCAGCCTCGACGGCGAGGTGCTGCGGCTCTTCGCGCCACGCAACCGCGCCTATGCCTCCAATTCCCACATCTTCCTGATCTGGATGGTGGGCGCGTCGCTGGTGCTGATCGCCATCGCGCTGCTCTTCCTCCGGAACCAGATCAAGCCGATCGTGACGCTCGCCCATGCGGCCGAGCAATTCGGCAAGGGGCGGCCGGTCGCGGCGTTCCGCCCGCGCGGCGCGCGCGAAGTCCGGCAGGCGGCGCAGGCCTTCATGGACATGCGCGAGCGCATCGAGCGCCAGATGGAGCAACGCACCACGATGCTGTCGGGGGTCAGCCACGACCTCCGCACCATCCTGACGCGCTTCAAGCTGGAACTCGCCATGCTGGGCGACACGCCGGAGACCGAGGCGCTGCGCGGCGATGTCGACGAGATGAGCCGGATGCTCGAGGATTACCTTGCCTTCGCGCAGGGAGACGCCGGCGAGGCTTCCGAGATCGTCGACGTTCCAGCGCTTCTCGACGAGATCGCCGAATCGGCGAGGCGGACCGGCGACGTTGTCGAGACCGGCTTCGACGGCGAGCCGCGGGCGCTGGTGCGCGCGCTCGGCTTCCGCCGCTGCATCGCCAACCTCGTCGGCAATGCGGCCAAGCATGCGAACCGGATCGAGCTGAAGGCCCGCCATGCGGAAGGCTGGCTTAAGGTGACGGTCGATGACGACGGGCCGGGAATTCCGGCCGACGAGCGTGAAAATGTATTTCGGCCCTTCTACCGGCTCGATCCGGGCCGCAACGTGGACGCCGGCGGCACGGGCCTGGGTCTCGCGATCGCCCGCGATATCGCGATCAGCCATGGCGGGGACGTGATCCTCGCCGACAGCCCGCTCGGCGGCCTTCGCGCGGTCCTCATGATTCCCGCCTGATTCGGCTCAAAGCGCAGACCCTCAAAACAGCCGCCCGCCGAGCGGCACGTCCTTGCTTGGATGAATGAGCACCACCTCACCCGCCTCGTCCGGCACGCCTAGCGTGAGGACCTCCGACATCAACGGCCCGATCTGGCGTGGCGGAAAATTCACCACCGCGAGCACCAGCCGGCCGACGAGTTCGTCCGGCGCATAGTGCCTGGTGATCTGCGCGGACGATTTCCTTCGCCCGATCTTTGGCCCGAAATCGATGACCAGCTTGAGCGCGGGCTTGCGCGCCTCCGGAAACGGCGCGGCTTCAACGATGCGGCCGACCCGGACATCGACCTTGAGGAAGTCGTCGAACGCGATCGGGCCGGGCGCCGGATCGTTCATGACGGATGCCCTTCGGCGAGATCGCCCCCGTCCACCGGCTTCGCGGCGCCGCGCTCGGCCGCATGGCGCCGGGGGCCTCTGACCAAGCGCTCCAGCCTGTGCAGACGCATGGCCGACCGCTCCCCCTGCCGCAAGCGCCGGTCGAGCTCCGCCATGGTGCGCGCGAGGCCAGGATCGTCGTCGTCCAGCCAGACCCGCATCGTCTGGGCCCAAACGAAGGCCAGCCCCTGTGCGCGCATCCGCCCGGAAATCCCGGCTGCCGGGATGCCTGCCGCATTCAGCATCCAGCCCATTGAGCCGGTCACCATGCGGTTGAGTTCCAGCGCCAGCAGGGGATCGCGGCGAGCCGCCTCGCCCAGATTGCGGATGGCCTGCTTATATGGCGCCAGCGCCTCGAAGCGGCTGAACAGGATGTCGAAAAGCCGCTCGCGACGCATCTCCTCAGCCATGTCGGGATCGACGGCCGACAGCACCCGCTCATCGATGCGACGGATGAAATCGGCGAGGATGGCGGCGCGCCCGTCATAAGCGGCGCGGAGCCCGGAAAGCGTGACCCCGGCGCGCCCCGCCAGCGCCTCGAGCGTCACCTCATCCCACGGCCGCTCGCCGGCGAGTTCCAGGAGCGCGTCGATGATCTTGTTGCGGGTCTTTGGCTGAACCAAGAAAGCCTCCGGAATGAAGTCTCGGATGAATATAGGGATCGCCTTCGGCACGGGACGACGGCAAATCGGCGCACGGAAACGCAAGGCTCGTTCGTAGCGGGTTCGCCGAACCCTCTACGCAGCCCTCATCCTGAGGTGTGCAGCGAAGCGAAGCCTCGCCCTTCGACATGCTCAGGATGAGGGGACGAGGGCGTCTCCAGCGTTCGCTGGAACATCCTTCGAGGCTCGCCTTCGGCGAGCAAGTCAGGATGAGGTTGTGAGATTCGGGACGGGCTCCGAGCGACGGTTCAGTTGCGACGCTCATGGAGAGGTCCGCAGCTGTTCTCTCGATCAAAGATAGGCGGGGACACCGGTTATTCGGGGTAATGCCCGAGGATCGCGCTCCCGAGAATGGCGATTCAGCGGCAGCTCAAGCTCACCCAAGCTCGACTGACCGCCTTTTCGCCGCCGCGACAGCGCGCGTCAGGAGCGGCTGTAGCCCGTCCTCCGCCATGAGCATGGCAAGCGCCGCCGCCGTCGTGCCGTTTGGCGAAGTGACGTTCTGGCGAAGGGTGGCCGCCGGCAGGGCGCTATCGGCGAGCAGCGCCCCGGCCCCGGCGACAGTCTGTCGGGCAAGGCGTTCGGCGAGATCGGCGGGGAGTCCTGCCTGCCGTCCGGCCTCGGCCAGGCACTCCGCCAGGAGGAAGACGTAAGCCGGTCCGGAGCCGGACACCGCCGTGACGCCGTCGATCAGCGCCTCATCGTCCACCCAGGCGACCTCGCCAACGGCGGCCAGCAGCGCATCGACCGCCATGCGCTGCTCGCCTGAAACACCGGCATTCGCCACGGCGACGGTCATCCCCATTCCGATCTGAGCCGGCGTGTTCGGCATGGCGCGCACGACCGGCTGCCCCGCCGGAAAAGCCGCCTCGAGCTTGTCGAGCCGAACCCCGGCGGCAACCGAGACGATTGCTGTTCCCGAACCGGCAAGGGGCGCGATGGCGGGGAGCACGGCGGACATGGATTGCGGCTTGACGGCGAGCACGACGACCCTGGGCGAAATCCGCGGCAGCTCGGCGGGATCAGCGACGACGGTGGCTCCCGAGACGCGGAGCGCGTCGCGCCGGGTCGCCTCGACGAAAGGATCGACGATCATCACCTGATGTGCGTCAATGCCCCGCGCCAGCCAGCGGTCCAGCATGGCGCCGCCCATCTTGCCGGCGCCGACCAAGAGCAACGGCGCGACTTCCTTCAGCATGCGGCGGGACGCCCTCAGGCCTCCCCATGCGTCTCGAACAGCACGGCGGCGAGCGCGTCCTCCGGCGATTTGCCGGCCCAGATGACGAACTGGAACGCTTGGTAATAGCGCTCGCAGGACTCGACCGCCGCGCCGAGCATCGCCTCAAGCTGGCCCATGCCCGCCTCCATGCCCTC
>JACCSN010000362.1 GCA_013812985.1 Hyphomicrobiales bacterium
TTGAAGCGCGGGCGCAGGCGCTTGATCAGGTTGGCTTCCAGGAGCAGCGCTTCCGTCTCGGTCCGCGTGCGCAGGAAATCCATCGCGGCGGTGGCGCGGATCATGCGGGCGATCCGGCTGCTCTGCCCGGCGGCGCGGGCATAGGAGCCGACGCGCTTCTTCAGGCTGCGCGCCTTGCCGACATAGAGGACCGCGCCGTCGCGATCCAGCATGCGGTAGACGCCCGGGGCGTTGGGCAGCGTTCTCGCCGCCGCTGAAATGATGTCGTGCCCCGGCGCGGCTTCGACGGCCGCTTCCCAGACGAATTCCGACGCAAGCGCGCGTTCCGGCGTCGGCCCCGCGACCTCCGGCTCGTCGGCGACGTCCGTCCAGCCGCTCTCCGCCTCAGGATGTGTGCTCAGTTCCAGGCTTCCTCTGCTCCAGAATCACGCCCACCGCCGCGCAATCCTTGTAAACATCGGGCTTGCGGGTCGAAACCTTGGCGCGCGCCACGGGACCGCGCGCCAGGAGACTTGCCATGATCTCGCGGCAGAGCGTCTCCTGGAGATTGAAATGACGACTGAGCGCGATCCTTTCAACCTCGTCGCGCACCTCGTCGTAATTCAGCCGCCCCTCCAGCTCGTCCGCGCCTCCAGGCGGCTCGAGGAGGTCGTATTCCAGATCGATGAGGATGCGTTGCGGACCCGCCTTCTCCGAGTCGTGGATGCCGATCCTGACCTGCAGCGACAGGCCGGTGAAGAAGTGCGTCACGAACTCACTCATTCGAATCTGTCCCTCACGGCCTCATCCAGGAACGCCACGTCGCGCGGCAGGTTCATGAGCGTCTGACCGCGGTCCACGGTGACGATCTCGCCATTGACCGATTCGGTCTCCGCCAGAAACAGCACGGTCCGGCACACGTCGGCCAAATGCGTGGCCCGATGCATCGGGTTGATCGCGCGGGTCGCCTGGAAATTCGCTTCGCCCTGCTCGCCGCTGACAAGCAGGATCGACGGCGCCACGCCGCAGACCCTGACCCGCGGCGCCAGCGCCATGGCGAGCATTCTGGTCGCGCCGGCCAGGGCGAACTTCGAGACGGAATAGGAGAAATAATCCGGGTTCGGAGCAAAGATCTTGTTGTCGAGGATGTTGATGACGACGCCGTATCCGTTCCGGCGCCTTTTGGCGGCGTGCAAGGCTTGCGCCAGGAGGATGGGAATCGCCGCGTTGACACGGAAATGACGGGTGAGATTGTCCGCGGTGACGGCGCCCGGCTCGTCGTGGGAAAACATCGCCGCGCTGTTGACGATGCAGGATAGCGGCGGGCCCTCCTGATCCAGCGCGTCGATCATCGCCGCGGCATCCTGCGGGTCGGACAGGTCCGCCTGGACGGTTTGCGCCGTGGCGCCGCCGGCGCGCAGGGATTTGGCGAGAATCTCCGCCTCCTTGCTGGAACTCCGGTAATGGATCGTCACCGCCCAGCCCGATTGCGCGAAGCGGCGCGCGATCTCCGCGCCAACGCGCTTGGCCGCGCCGGTGATCAGCGCGTGGGGGACGTCCAAGGTGTTCATCTGGCGGCATGGTTAACCTTCCCAGTCCTTCGCGTCGAGCCGACCGCCACGCGGCGCCATCCTGGAAATCCGCTTCAGGAGAGGGATTCCGCCCGCTTTCTTCGACGTTTTGTCGACAAATGATCATTCTTGGGCCGGCTTTAAGACTTGCGGAGGACAAACTGCGATCCGATGTGAAATCGGAACACCACTGTAGCGCTTGGCGTTGATGCGTCAGGGCCGATCGGTGCATCGGGAGACTTGTCATGCGTGTTGCGATGCTGCTTGGGGTCACGGCGAGCCTGGCCTTCTCGGCCCCGGTTTTCGCTGCCGACCTTGGCGCGGTCGAGCCGCTGCCGACGCCTGAGGCAGTCGCCGCCGAGCCGGCCAATGATTGGAGCGGCTTCTATCTCGGCGCGCTCCTCGGTTACACGTGGGGCGATGCGAATACCGGTACGGCGCTCGGCGAGATCGAAGCGGAAGGGATCGACGGCGGCGGTTACGTCGGCGCCAACTGGCTGCTCGGCAACTTCGTTTTCGGCGCGGAGGCCGATGTGCTGGCGTCCGGCCTCGAGGGCGATGAAGGCGGGCTCAATGTCGATCAAGGCGTCAACGGCTCGCTCCGCGCGCGGGCCGGCATCGCGCTCGACCAGTTCCTTTTGTACGGAACCGGCGGCGTTGCGGCGACCGATGTGGAAGTGAGCGCCGCGGGCGACAGCGATGACGCCACTTTGTGGGGCTGGACCGCTGGCGCCGGCGCCGAGGCTCTGCTGACCGACAACATCACGGCGCGCGTCGAATACCGCTACACCGATTACGAGGACGAGACGTTTACGCTGAATGGCGGGGCCGGGGAGGGCGACCTCACTACGCATTCCGTGCGCGGCGGCATCGGCTTCAAATTCTGAGGCGGTCGTCTCGATCAAGCCTTATCCTGAGGTGCTCAAGCGAAGCCTGAGCCTCGCCTTCGACAAGTTCAGGATGATGGGACGAGCCGCCTGGCGCTCGCCACCCTCGTCCTTCGGGCTCCGCTTCGCTGCGCACCTCAGGATGAGGTTGGGAAGCGCCGAGGAGACGAAGCGCGGCGCCACAGCGCGCCGGATCATGCGCCACGCGGCGGCCAGTTCGCCTGGATCGGACAGCAGCGGATCGAATCTGGCGATGACGACAGTGACTGAAGCCAAGGCGCGCTCCTTCCTCCCGCGGCCGGCTCCGGCCCGGGTTGCTCCAAGCTCCTCTTCGTTTCGCCCCCCGGTCAAGGAGGGGTGCGGGGCGCTGGGACAGCGCCGCTCGAAAACAAAAAAAGGTGACGCCTCCTCAGCGCCCCGCGCGGCTTTTTCGACCCCGGTCCTCCAGCTCTCCGCTTGGCCGATGCGCGCAGCACCTCCGGCCAAGCTTAAGGCGGACAACGAGCCGCGGACCGGTCCTAGTGCCGGTCGGGC
>JACCSN010000530.1 GCA_013812985.1 Hyphomicrobiales bacterium
CAGCCATCCTGATGGCCTGGTATCCGGGGACGGAGGGCGGGTCGGCTCTGGCCGACGTGCTGTTCGGCGACGTGAGCCCGAGCGGCAAGCTGCCGCACACTTGGCCGCGAACCGTGGGTCAGGTCCCCATCCATTACGACAGGCTGCCGACGGGCCGGCCGACCGAGGCGGGAAACCGATTCTCGCTCAAATATGTCGACGAGGAGATCAGCCCCGAATTCCCGTTCGGCTTCGGCCTGAGCTATACGGAGTTCAGCTATTCAAACCTCGAGTTCGTCACGCCGAAGCTGAAGGCGTCCGAAGAGCTTCAGGTCCGGGTAAGCATCGCCAATACTGGCGACAGGCCAGGCCAGGAGGTCGTGCAGCTCTATATCCGCGACCCGGTTGCGAGCCGCAGCCGCCCCGTGCGCCAGCTGAAGGGGTTTCAGAAGGTGTCGCTAGCGGCAGGCGAGAGCCGGGTCCTGACCTTTACGATCCCCGCTAGCCAACTCGGTTTTCACCTGCCCGACGGGAGCTATGTCGTTGAGCCAGGGACGTTCCAGGTCTGGGTGGGCGGCGACTCGAATGCCTATCGTGAGGGCCGGTTCGAAGTCACGGAAGGATCAGCGCGACCCGCGCTTATTCATTGAGGAACGCGTGCCCGGAACCTTCGCCGACAGCTCGGCGACGTTACCGGCCCGTGTCCGGGGTTCAAAACCGCGCTGCTGGGCCAGAATTTCCGTCCGCAGCGGCCGATAGACATCGCGATGGCCGTCCTCCTCCGCGGCCGAGAACAGCCCGACCGGGCACAATCGATCGTTGGTCCAGGCCGGCGTATCCAGGATCGGGTAAAGGCAGACCGCCTCGACCGGCACGCCATGATCGCGGGCTTCCGCCACTTCGCCCATGACGTAGTGCAGCCAGGCCGCGCGACCGCTGCCCTCGGCCCCCGTTTCCGCCACGATCATCGGCCGGCCGTAACGTCGGTAAGTCTCGGCGAGCATGGCCGCGAACGTTTTGTAGGCATGGTGCCCCATCGGGATCGTGCCGCCGTGGAGATACCATTGGTTGTCGGGATAGAAATTCACCCCGATGATGTCGAGATGCTCCGGGCGGCCGCCGAGCTCCGGCGCCATCCGCCCGCTGATCATGTCGAAGGCTTCGTATTGTGAGAGGCTATAGAGTTCCGCCGCCCGCCGGTGCTCCGGGCTGCCAAGGCCTCCATCGACGTGGATGGCGGGCTCGGCGTAAAGGAAGCGCGCGTCGGGATGCCCGTCCCGAACTGCTTCCACGGCGGCGATCGTGGCGCGGACCAGCTGCTTCTTCAACGCGGCGCCCCGCCGGATCACGCAGGGGTTCATCCGGCCCACCTCCGCGCCCGCCCAAGCCCAGAACGAGATCTCGTTGACAGGGCAGAGGAGGGGGGCCTCGCCGGTCTCGTCCCGGATCAGGCGCGCCGCGGATGCTGAAAAGCGGCCAAAACGGTCCACGAAATCCGGCGACCAGATGTCGATGCCGTCCGGATAGCCGTAGTGGCAGAGGTCCCAGACGACCTGGACGCCATTGTCGCGCGCCGCCCTGAGCATCGGCAGGAAGCTCGACCAGTCGTAGCGCCCCGGCGTCGCTTCGATCAGATGCCAGCGCAGGCCATCGCGCGCCGATCCGATGCCGAGCTCGGATATGCGCCGGTAATCGGCGTTCGCCAGGCGATCATGCGACGACGCCGCCAGCATATCCAGGCGGCGGGCGTCCTGCCGGCGATGCGAGGAGCATTCGAACCCGGCGATGAAGAAGCTTTTGAACATCGGAACGCTTGAACCCTCTGCTCCTGCTTTCGACGCTTGCCGCCCTGGCCCGCTTCCAACGATGATCCGGACCAAATCCAGGTCCGTGCCGCGGAAACCGCGCCAACCCCGAAGCGGTCCCCTGTCCTGTCGGGAAAGCCCATTTCGGCTTGCGACTTGTCGCACGAGGCTCCAAGGCTGTCGCGTCGCGACGCGTGACGCAGCGCCTTGTCGTGAACAATCCGTCGGAAACGGAGCACCGCTCAATGCTTGACCGGCCCTCGACGGCGTTGGAGACCGGCGAACTCATTGGCATCAAGAGCGCGGTCAAGGCTTTTGCGACTCCGGAAGGCGGCCGGGTGCTTGCGCTCGATCACGTCGATCTATCGATACGAAACAACGAATTCTTGACGCTTCTGGGGCCGTCCGGCTGCGGCAAGACAACGCTGCTCCGTTCCATCGCCGGCTTCGAGGATTTCACCGAAGGCGCGATCCAACTGGACGGGCGCGTCCTCGGCGATGTCCCGCCGCACAAGCGGCCGTTCAACACGGTGTTCCAGAGTTACGCCCTGTTTCCGCACCTGACCGTCGAGAACAACGTGGGCTACGGCCTCGATGTCGCGCGGGTGCAACGACAGGAGCGCAATGAGCGCGTCGCCCAGGCGCTTGCCCTGGTCGGGTTGACAGGGCTGGAGAAGCGCAAGCCGCGCCAGCTCTCCGGCGGCCAGCAGCAGCGCGTCGCGCTGGCCCGCGCCATCGTCAACCGGCCGCGTCTCCTGCTCCTCGACGAGCCGCTCTCCGCGCTCGACCGGCAGCTCCGCCAATCCATGCAGATCGAGTTGAAGAACCTGCAGCACACGCTTGGCATCACCTTCCTCTATGTGACGCACGACCAGGAGGAGGCGCTCGTCATGTCGGACCGGATCGCCGTCATGAACAAGGGCCGCATCCAGCAGATCGACCTGCCGAGCGCCGTCTACCACCGCCCGGCGAACCGCTTCGTGGCTGCCTTCATCGGCGTCTCCAACATTCTGACCGGGCGTGTCGCGGCGTCCGGCGCGGCCGGCGTGACGATCGAGACCGACGGGAAGGACTCCCTCCTCGCCGCGGCGGGGAGCGCCGGCATCGGCGAGCGGGTCTCGATCCTCATTCGGCCGGAGCGATTCGAAGTGCAGTCGGAGGGTTCCGGCGACAACCGGCCATGGTTGGCGGCCCGCGTGGAGCAGGTGGTGTTCGTCGGCTCCGAGCTGCATGTCCATGCCGCCTTGTCGGACGGCTCGAAAGTCGTGGCGCTCGATCGCCGTTCGCACGCCAACTCCGGAAACTGGAGCCCGGGGCAGGGGGTCCGCCTGTTCTATGACCCATCCTCGGTCCATGTCATGGCGGAAGGCGCGGCCTGATGTCGGTCTCCGTCCGAAGCTCGCGGGCTGTCGCGATTCTGCTCGCTCCGATATCGCTTCTGCTCGCCGTGTTCTTTCTCGTTCCGCTCGGGATCATGATCGTCTACTCGTTCCTGGAGCCGGGCATCTATGGCGGCGTCGTCTGGAGTTTCTACCCGTTCAATTACGGCCGGGTGCTCGGCGCGCCGCTGAACGCGCTGGAGGAATTCGACGCCGTTTATCTCCGCATCTTCATCAACACGTTGCGCATCGCGCTGACCACAGTGCTGATCTCGCTCCTCGTCTGCTACCCCGTCGCTTTCTGGGTGAGCCGGCTGCCGGACCGGTGGAAGTCCCTGGTGCTCTTCCTGATCACGTTGCCGTTCTTCGCCAACCTCCTGATCCGCGTCTATGCGTGGCTCCTGATCCTGCGGCCGACCGGGTTCGCCAACACGGCGCTGAAGAGCGCCGGGCTGATCGACCAGCCGCTGCCGCTGCTCTTCAACAACGTGGCGGTGGCGATCGGCCTCGTCTACATCCTCGTCCCGTTCATGTTCCTGCCGATCTACGCCAGCATCGAGCGGCTCGACGCCAACCTGATCCAGGCCTCGCAGGACCTCGGCGCCTCGCCGTTCCAGACCTTTCGGCGCGTCGTCCTGCCGCTCACCATGCCGGGCATCGTTGGCGGATCGATCATCGTGTTCATCCCGGCGCTCGGCAACTTCGTCGTGCCGTCGCTCCTCGGCGGGGCCAAGGTGCTGATGTCCGGCAACCTCATCGAGCAGCAGTTCCTCGACGCTCGTAACTGGCCGTTCGGGGCGACGCTGTCCATGCTTGTCATGGCCGTCATCCTCGTCCTCATGATGATCTATGTGGTCAATCTCGGCCGATCCGGCGCCGAGGTCGCCAGGCAGGTGCAGACGGTATGAGAGCGCGCGCGACAAGCCGGCTCGGCTGGAACTTGCTGCACTTTTACGGCGCGCTGTTCCTCGCCTTTCTTTACGGGCCGATTCTCCTCATTCTCGTCTACTCGTTCAACGCCAACCCCATCAACATGGCGATCTGGTCCGGCTTCACGCTGGATTGGTATCGCTCGATCTTCGGGCTGCAGACCTCGCTCGACAGCGACGCCTTTTACCTGGAATCCACCGATCAACTGCTTCGCGCCGTCCGAAACAGCTTCGTCGTCGCGCTCTTCGCCTCGACGGTTTCGACGCTGATCGGGACGGCGGCCGCGCTCGCCCTCAACCGCTACTCGTTCCGCGCCCGCAATTACTTCCAGGGGCTCCTGTTCCTGCCCATGGTGATGCCGGACATCGTGCTCGGCATCGCGCTGTTGATCTTCTTCGTCGGCGCCGGCTTCACGCTCGGGCTCGCGACCATCGTCATCGGCCACTGCACGTTCCTGGCGAGCTATGTCTGCATCGTGGTGAGCGCGCGGCTGGCCGGCATGGACACGCAGATCGAGGAGGCCTCGGCCGACCTCGGCGCCGGCCCCTGGACCACCTTCCGGCGGGTGACGCTGCCCCAGATCATGCCGGGCGTGGTCGGCGGCTTCCTGCTCGCCTTCATCATCTCGCTCGCCGACGTGGTGATCACCTATTTCATCTCGGGCGTGGACTCGCAGACGCTTCCGCTGTTCATCTTCTCGATGATGCGCCGGGGCATCAAGCCGGAGATCAACGCCATAGCCATGCTGCTTGTCGTTTTCTCGTTTGTGGTCGCCGCAATCGGGCTCTTTCTCCGCTCCCGGCAGACCTAGGCTGCCTTTATGCGACAGGCATCCGAGAAGCCAAGGGGCCGCGCTATCGGGTTGCCCTTTCCGGGCGCGCCGGGTCCTCACAATTCGATCACCGATGTGCCGGGCGTCGCCGTCGGCGTCTCGACCTTGATCGCCGACGGGCCGGCGCAGATCCGCACCGGCGTGACCGCGATCGTTCCGCGCTTCGGTGACGCCGATTTGTCTCCGGTGTGGGCCGGCTACCTTGCGCTGAACGGCAACGGCGAAATGACCGGAACGCACTGGGTCGAGGAGGCCGGCTATTTCTGCGGCCCCATCCTCATCACCAACACCCACAGCGTCGGGATCGTCCATCACGCCGCAGTCCGCTGGATGATCGAGCGCTACCGGGATCAGTTCGAGGCAATGCACCTCTGGGCGATGCCGGTGGTGGCCGAGACCTATGACGGGACGCTCAGCGACATCAACGGCCAGCACGTCACCGAGGCGCATGCTCTGGAAGCGCTGGACGGAGCCGCCGACGGCCCTGTCGCGGAGGGCTCGGTCGGCGGCGGGACGGGCATGATTGCCTATGGCTTCAAGGGTGGGACCGGCACATCGTCGCGGATCGTCGAACCAGACGGGATATCCGGCACGGTCGCTGCACTCGTCCAGGCCAACCACGGGGTGCGCGAGTGGCTGACGATCCTCGGCGCCCCCGTCGGCCAACGTATGCCGGCCGTGCCGATCCACCCGCGCGAGACAGGCTCGGTCATCGTCATCCTCGCCACCGACCTGCCGCTCTCCTCGCTGCAGCTCAGGCGCATCGCCAAGCGCGCCGCGATCGGGATCGGCCGCGGCGGCACCCCTGGCGGCAACAATTCCGGCGATATATTCCTGGCCTTCAGCGTCGCCAACCCGATCGAGCTGCCGCAATCCGGGCCGCCGACCTACGGGCTCACGATGCTCAACGACGAGCTTCTCGACCCGGTGTTCCAGGCCTGCGTCGAGTGTGTGGAGGAAGCGGTGGTCAACGCCATGCTGGCGGGGGAGGACACGCCGACGTTCCGCCCGCCGGGGAGGGTCGTGCCGGCGCTTCGCCCGGAGGCTTTGCTTGAAGTGATGCGCGCCTATGGCCACGCCGGCCATTCGGGGGAGGGGAGAACGTCAGGCTAGAAGAGCCGACGGCGCATCGGCATACTTGTCACGAACATCAACAGGGAGAACGGACATGAAAAG
>JACCSN010000371.1 GCA_013812985.1 Hyphomicrobiales bacterium
CGGCGAGGAGATCGAGCGCCGGGTCGGCGAGCTGCTCGTCGGTGAGCTTCAGCGCGTCGCGGCAGAAGGCTTCGCCGAGCGACCATTTGTTGAAGGCGAACTTGATGTCGAAGGCGGCGGCGAGGCCTGATTCCAGCTCGACGATCTTCTCCTTCGTGAAGCCCCTGGAATTCAGCGAATCGTGATTGATCCCCGGCGCATTCTGAAGCGTGCCCCGGCCGACCGCATAGGCGATCATCGCCTCGATCTCCGTCTCGCCATGGCCCAAGGACCGGAGCGCTTCCGGCACGGCGCGGTTGATGATCTTGAAATATCCGCCGCCGGCGAGCTTCTTGAATTTCACCAGCGCGAAATCCGGCTCGATCCCGGTGGTGTCGCAATCCATGACGAGGCCGATCGTGCCGGTCGGCGCGATGACGGTCGCCTGGGCGTTGCGGAAGCCGTGCTGCTCGCCGAGCGATAGCGCGCGCTCCCAGGCGGCGGCGGCGCGGTCAGCGAGCGCTGCGTAGCCGGCGGGAAGCCGGGCGGAGGTCGCGGTGTCGAGCGGGACTGGGGCGCTGTGCAGCGATTCGTAGCCGTGGCTCTCGCCGCGCGCGGCGCGGGCATGGTTGCGGATCACCCGGAGCATGATCGAGCGGTTGCGCTCATAGGCGGAAAACGGCCCGAGCTCGCCGGCCATTTCCGCCGACGTGGCGTACGAGACCCCGGTCATGATCGCGGCGAGCGCGCCACAGATGGCGCGAGCTTCGGGCGAATCGTAAGGGATGCCGGAGGTCATGAGGAGCCCGCCGATATTGGCGTAGCCGAGGCCGAGCGTGCGGTATTCGTAGGAGAGGCGGGCGATCTCCCTCGACGGGAACTGCGCCATCAGCACGGAAATTTCGAGCACGATCGTCCACAGCCGCGCCGCATGCTCGTACGCGGTCGAGTCGAAGCGGCCGTCCGCTTGCCGGAACTGCAGGAGGTTGAGGCTGGCTAGGTTGCAGGCCGTGTCGTCCAGGAACATGTATTCCGAGCAATTGTGGACAACCAAGCCGTTCGCGACGAAGTGACTCGTCAGAGGCTCGGTCAGGTCGAAGACGGGCTCCTCGCCGACGTAGTCCAGGCTCGCAAGCCGGTCCTCCAGCCGGTCGGCATAGGTCACGACGGAACGATTGAGCCGGGCAAGCGCGTCGGCCTTCGGGCTGCCGGGAAGGAACCCGATCTCCCGCTCGAACAGGGTTCTGCCCGACCGGCTGATCCGCAGGCTGTGGATCTGCTGGACCGGATAGCTCCGCGAGCCGCCGCGGCCATCCGGCAGGACGCTCCTCAATTCACCGTTGCTGCGCCGGTCCTGATAAACCTTGGCCTTAATGCCGAAGCCGAGCAGGAGTTGCTGGACTTGCTTCAGGAGGAGCAGGGAAACGCTATCCAGCGAGACGTAGTGCGACTTCGCGCCGTAGTTCGCCACGGTGCCGTCCGCGGTGAACAGGCCAGCGAGGATTCCCCGGATTGATGCGCGATCGAGCGCGAACGCCGCGGGGGTAAGCCGCTTGCGCGCGCTTCCGGCGTCGAGCGTGGCGAGGCGGGCGAGCGGTTCACGCACAGCTCGGGCGCTGGTGCCGAACCGCAACGTTGCTTGAGGCTGGTTGATGCCGGTCTCGCGCCGGCCGCGCCCATCGACTGCGTTCTCTTCGCGAAAGGCGCTGAGGCCGCCATGCACGCGCTCCGCGACGGGGCGCTCCTCCGGGGCCAGGCTGACGAGAATACTCTGTTGCGCGCCCATCATGCAGCCGTCGCCGAGCGCGAGCCCGAGGAACTCGGCGAGCCGGGGGTCGAGTTTCTCGGCGCCGAAGGCGGGTCGGCCGAGGACCAACGCGTCATCAGCGGTAAGCTGGGACGCCGGAACGTCGCCTCGGTTGCGGGTCAGCACGCGGTGGTCGGCTGTAAGCTTCAACTCGTATCCGGCCTTCGTCCGCAGACGGTAGACCGGCTTGCGCCCGGTCAGGAACGCAGGCCGGATCGGATGCAGCTCGCCGTCCGATCCGACGACGCGAGAGGGCGCGGAAAGGAGAGAATCGATACGCCGCCACCCGTCCGCGGTGGCCACCAGCGTGTCGCCGGTCACGCACGGATTGGAGGCGCGGATCTCGCCGTCGGCAAGGCAGGTGTGCCAGTCGTTGATCGTGGTGTGGTACTGGACGCCGGGATCGGCGGAGGCCCAGGCGGCGAAGCCGACTTGCTCCCAGAGCTCTCGGGCCGGCAGCGTTTTGGCGACCTTGCGATCAATGCGGTTGACCAGCGCCCAGTCGCGATCCTCCTCGACGGCGCGGAGGAAGTCGTCGGTGACGCGGACGGAATTGTTGGAGTTCTGGCCGGAGACGGTGAGGTAGGCCTCAGAGTCCCAGTCGAGATCGAAGATGGGGAACTCGATCCTGGTAAAACCCTGGCGGGCGAACTGGATGACGCGCTGGACGTAATTCTCCGGCACGGCGGCCTTCTTGGCGGCGCGGATCTCGCGCTTCAG
>JACCSN010000604.1 GCA_013812985.1 Hyphomicrobiales bacterium
CAAGGCAGTGCAGATTTTCGACGAGGTCTTCGTGCTGACGCGAGGCGGGCCGGGATCGAGCACGCTGTTCATCACGCAATATATCTACCAGACCGGCTTCGCCGACCGCATCCGCAACCTTGGCCTGGCCTCCAGCGCATCGATCGCCATGGCGTCGGTGCTTGTCGTGCTGACATTGATCCAGCTCAGCGTCTCCGCCTGGCGCGAGCGGGTGGCGGCGCGATGAACGGCGTCGGCGCCTTTCTCACCCGCCGGCGCGGTCGCCGCGGCTGGCACTTCACCGACGTGCTGGCTTACGCCTGGCTCGCCGCCGGCCTGTTCCTGATGTTCGGCCCGGCCGTCTGGCTCACGCTCTCCTCCTTCAAGACGCCGGCGGCACTGGTCGAGTTTCCGCCGACGCTGCTGCCGCTCGACACCCGGACGGCGACGGTCGAGGGCCACGACAAACCGCTGCCGCTCTACACGGTGGCGACGGAGGACGGCGGCGAGCGCGTCCTGGCCCAGGTGCGCCGCATCGGCACGGTCGCGCAAATGGTGGACCCGCAAGCGCCCGGCGAGATCGTCAAGGTTCCCATCGATCAGCGCGCGCCGCTCCGCGAGATGCGCTTCGCCACCGAGAACTACCGCGAGCCGTTCCAGCTCTTCGACTTCCTGACGTTCCTCAGGAATTCGGTGTTCGTCACCGTCGTCGCGACGATCATCACCCTCCTCGTGAACTCCATGGCGGCCTTCGCGCTGTCCAAATACCAGTTCCGTGGCCGCGGCGCGGTGCTCGCAATCATCCTCGCCACGCTCATGGTGCCGCTCTCCGTCATCATGGTGCCGCTCTATGTCGTCGTGAACCAGCTCAATCTCATGAACACGCTCTGGGGCGTCATCCTGCCCACGGTGGCGACCCCGACCGGCGTCTTCCTCTTGCGCCAATACATGCTGACGATCCCCGACGAGCTGATCGAGGCGGCGCGCATGGACCACGCCTCGGAATGGAAGATCTACTGGCGCATCATCCTGCCGCTTTCGCTTCCGGCGCTCGCCGTGCTGGCGATCTTCTCGGTGATGTGGCGGTGGAACGATTTTCTCTGGCCGCTGATCGTGCTCTCCCGCAAGGAGCTCTACACGCTGCAGATCGGCCTCAGCGCCTTCTCCGGCGAGCTGAACGTCCAATGGCACTACGTGCTGGCCATGACGGTGGTGAGCATGATCCCGGTGGTCGTCATCTTCGCCTTCCTGCAGCGCTTCATCACCTCGGGAATCGCCACCACGGGATTCAAGTGAGCGGCTGGGCATGACCGCGCTCAGCCTGCGGGGCGTCTCAAAGGCCTTTGGGCCGGTCAAGGTCATCCACGGGATCGACCTCGATGTCGCGGATGGCGAGTTCGTCGTCTTTGTTGGCCCCTCCGGTTGCGGCAAGTCGACCCTGCTCAGGATCATCGCCGGCCTGGAGCGGCCGAGCGCCGGCGAGATCCGGCTCGGCGGGGCGGTCGTCAACGACGTGCCGGCGGCCGACCGCGGCCTCGCCATGGTGTTCCAGTCCTACGCGCTCTACCCGCATATGAGCGTGCGCCAGAACCTCGCCTTCGGCCTGGAGAATTCGCGTACCCCGCGTGAAGACATTGAGGCGCGCGTGGGCGAGGCGGCGCGCATGCTGCGCATCGAGGAACTGTTGAAGCGGAAGCCGCGCCAGCTTTCCGGCGGGCAGCGGCAGCGGGTCGCCATCGGCCGGGCGCTGGTCCGCCGGCCCGGCATCTTCCTGCTCGACGAGCCGCTGTCGAACCTCGACGCCGAGCTCCGCGTCGCCATGCGCGCCGAGCTCGCCGGGCTGCGCCAGCGGATCGGCGGCACGATGATCTACGTCACCCACGACCAGACCGAGGCGATGACGCTCGCCGACCGCATCGTCGTCCTCAATGCCGGCCGCATCGAGCAAATCGGGGCGCCCTTGGACCTCTTCAATGATCCGTCAAGCCGCTTCGTCGCCGGTTTCATCGGCTCGCCCCGGATGAATTTCCTGGAGGGGCAAGCGACCCCAGCCGGGCTCGATGGCGTCGACGTGACCCTTGCCGGCGGAACCGTGCTTCGCGTGCCGGTGTCCGCCGAAGGCCTTGCAACAGGCGAGCCGGTGAGCGTCGGCTTCCGGCCGCAGCAGGCCGTCCTCAGCGACGCGGGGCTGCCTCTCGAGGTGCTGCATGTTGAGCAGCTCGGTTCCGAGACGCTCATTCATTGCCGCACCGGCGCCAACGAGAATGCCGTCATCGCGCAATATGGCCAAATCCCCATCCGACCCGGCGAGCGGCTGCATCTCGACCCTGTTAGAACGCCTCTCCTGCTGTTCGGGACGGATGGCAGGCGCATCTTGGCGCGGCCGGCGGTGGATCGCCCGGCCGAGAGCGGACGAATGGAGGAGGCTTGATGCCGATCAAGCTCTCGTTGACCTCCTGGTCGCTGCCCGCCTGCGATCTGTCCGAAGCGGCCGGCATAGCAAAGGTGCTCGGCATCAACGCTCTCGATGTCGGCTATTTCTACGGGCCGGCGCTCGACAAGGCAAAGCTCCTCGCCGAGCCGGAGCGCGCCGCCGACGAGGTTCTGGAGTTAGGGGTCGATCTGCCCTGCCTCTACCACCTGTTCGGCGCCACGCTTAGCGAGCGCAATCTGGCCGACCCTCGGCATCTCGACGCCAACGCGGCTGATCTGAAGCAGGCCGTGCGCTTCTGCCGACGCGCGGGGATCGGCGTGATCTTCGTGCTGCCGGGCGTGGTCAATCCCGGCCAGGGGCGCAGGGAAGCGCTGGCCCAGTCGGCGGCAAGCCTGAACCGGCTCTTGCCCATAGCGGCCGACGCCGGCGTCACCCTGACCGTCGAGCCGCACGTCCACTCCTACCTGGAGACGCCGAGCCTTGTCCTGGAGCTGATCGAGCAAGTCCCGGGCCTGAGACTGACGCTCGATTACGGCCATTTCGTCTGCCTCGGCTACCGCCAGGAGGAGATCGACGCGCTGGCCCCCCACGCCGCCCACATCCATCTCCGACAAGCGCGGTCCGGCTTCCTGCAAACCAAGCTCGCCAAGGGTACGATCAACATCCCGGCGCAGCTCGCCACTTTGCGGGAGACCGGCTTCGACGGTCATGTGGCGCTCGAATATACGCACCAGGACTACATGGACTCGCTCTACGACGACATCCTGACGGAAACGGTCCAGCTCCGCGACCTCGTCCGCGCCTGGGAGGCGGCATGAGCCCGCGGGAGCCGGGCTATAAGGTCAGGTCAGAAATCGCAAGCGCTCCCTCACCATCGCCTTGCCACGGCTTGACCATGGCATCCAGAGCACGGCGTCACGCTCGGAATTGCGCCTGTTCGCGAAGGAAGATGAAGAGGCCGGCCGCGATGATGATCGCCGCCCCGGCCAACGTCGCTAAGCGTGGCGCGTCGCCGAAGAAGAGCAGGCCGAAGATCGCGGCCCAGATGATCGCGGTATACTGGAACGGCACGACGATCGATGCCGGCGCCAGCTTCAAGGAGCGGTTCACGCAGAAATAGGCGAGCGTGGAGATCACGCCGATGGAGGCCAGCAGCGCCGCATCGGTCGGCGGCGGGGTGACCCAGCCGGCCGGCGCGAAGATGATCCCGAACACGATACCGCCGATCGCCTGCCAGCCGAGCAGCACCGCGTCGGATGCGCCGCGCAGGCCCCGCGTCGTGATCAGGAGAAGCGCATAGAGGAAGCTTGAGCCGACCGCCGCCAGAGCGGGCCAGCCGATCGTCACGCCCGTCGGCTGCATGGCGATCACCACGCCGGCGAACCCGACCAGGACGGCCGTCCAGCGCCGCCACCCGATGCGCTCGCCGAGCAGGAACGGCGACATCGCGGCGACGAAGATCGGCGCGGCAAGGAAATAGGTCTGCACCTCGGCGAGCGGCAGGTGCCGGAAAGCCCAGTAGACGCCGGCGACCTCGACGATGCTCAAAATCGCGCGGAAAACATGCAGGTGGAGCGGGGCCGATGTGGCGAATGCCCGCCATACGCGGCCCTGAATGAACGGCAGCACCATCAGGAGCGATACGAGGCTGCGGATGAGCAGCACCTCGGCCACCGAATAGCTCGCCACGGACCATTTGCCGATCACGTCGCTTGTCGCGAAGATAAGCACGCCGAGGAGCATCATGCCGATGCCGAGAATGGTCTTGCGCCCCGTGTGACGCTCCTGCGAAGCAGGATTTGTGACGGTCATCCCGGCTTAAGCTCGATCTGTTGTGAACGCGCCGGGATCGCGCCGGCAGCCGCGGCCTCACGGCCCGGCGACCTTGAACATGACACGCCGCCCGGGTCCGGTCCGGACGGACATATGGCCGGACAGCATGGCGTCGACCTCGTCGTCGCCGGTGTCCACGTAGAGGCGCCTTGAGGCGAGCGCGACAAGCTTCGAGAGGGAAGCAAGCACAAGGATGTTCTCCTTGCCCACAAGCTTGATGACACGGGCGCTGATCTGCTGGTTGCCGCGACCGAACAGATAACCCTGCCCACCAACGATGCCGACGACGATGCGGGCCGGAGTGGCGCCGACGAGCGCGATCAGCTCCGGCTCGCCCGCTTCCGCGATAATGAGCTTGCCGGAGCGGAACACGTCGACCCCAAGCAGGGCGCCTTCAACGCCGAGCATTCGCTTGATCCGGCGCGTGGTCGTGCCTGGCCCGATGATCGTGGCGCGGTCGTCGCGGGCCAGGGCCGCGATCTCTCCGCACGCGGCGTCGAGCTCGGCATCCTCCGCCGTCGATGGAGACGCCTTCGCGGCCTGCCGCAGCATCGGCAGATGCGGAGCCCGCGCATAGCCGAAAAGCCGCGGCGATCCTCCCGGCCCGTCCTCCCGATCCATGATCTCGGCTTCGCCAAGTTGCGCCCTTCCAGTCGCGCTGAAAAGAAATTCGGTGACGAGCCGTCCGGCGTTGCGCGGACTGGTTGCGAAAACGGCCGAGTGCATCTTCACCCCGGCCGGGATGCCCAACATCGGCGTTGCGGCCCCGACGGCCTCAAGGATGTCGCGCGCCGTCCCGTCGCCGCCGGCGAACAGGATCAGCTCCGCGCCCTCCGCGCCCATGGCCATTGCCGCCATTCTCGTGTCGTCCGGGCCCGTTGGGCCTTGGCGGACGGAATGGACGATGATCGGAAGAAAGCCGCACGTTCCTGCCGCCCTCTCGCCCATTTCTCCGGACGCGGCCAGGATTTCAAGGTCGCCGCGATGCGCCGCGAGCACGTCCAGCGCCAGTTCCGCGCGGTTCGCCGCGATCTCCACTGCGCCGCGCCGGCGCGCCTCGTCGAGGACCGCGCCGTCCGTGCCCTTCAGCCCGACCGCGCCGCCCATTCCCGCGATCGGATTGATGATGAAGCCGAGCCGCCTGCCGCTCACGTCTCACGCGCCCCAGAATTGCCAAGGATAAGCAACGGTGGGCGGGCAGCGTCAACTCTCGCTTCGACGCAAAACTAAAACCAACGCACGACGGGACGCGAAGCACGCGGCGGCTACGCTCCCGTTCCCCTCAAGGGCCCCTTTCAGACGAGGGCTACCTGATCGAAATCGGCTTCAATCTCCAGCAAAGGCGCGTTCCCCTCCCCCTTGCGGGGAGGGGGACGGATGAAGGTCGCGCCCTGGTTCCTTCCCTCCTCCCCAGCCCTCCCCCCCGCAAGGGGGGAGGGAGCGCGCCGACGCTTCTCGCGAAAAAATCTATCCCCGCCCCGAAAACCTCCCGTATCCTCCCAATACCGCTCTTCGCCGAGGGTCCGTGTAGCTACCGGAACTGCATGGGGAGAGCGGGCGGCGCCGCGGCGCGGGCTCCGGAAGCTCGCGCTTCGGCGTCCCCCGGAAGGGTCCGCCCGTGGGCTCCGCAGGGAGTTCGCCGCCACGGTATGATGGCTGTATCCGGCGGGCGCGAAACGGTTTTGGCGGATGCACGCCGCAAGGCGCTCCGCTTTTGCCAAAGTAGCGCCCCGCCCGAGAAGCGTGGACGAGTCGGGGGATGACATCGCCGCGCGGGGCGCCGAGGAGGCGCCACATACTAGATTTGCGAGGTGTTTCGTCGGCGCCCCGCTCCCTCGATCGGAGGGGACACGAATAGGCTATTTGACAAACCTCGGGCCGATGCGGCCCGCGGGACGATGACGCGCGCCCGCACATCAAGATTGACGCGGCGAGCTCTGTTCTTCCAGATTGCCGAACTCGCGATCCAAGGCCACGAGCGCCGGCCGCACCCACGGAGTCGAAGCTTGCAGCGAGCGCATCCCTATATGCCCAATTCGGTCCCGACGCTCAAAGCGGAGATGCTGCGGGCGATCGGCGCCGGTTCGGTCGAGGAACTGTTTGAGCAGATCCCCGAGGATCACCGCTATCGCAAGCCGCTCGACCTGCCGCC
>JACCSN010000627.1 GCA_013812985.1 Hyphomicrobiales bacterium
TCGAGGATCCTGAGGGCCAGCGTCTCAGCCTGGTCGACGATTGCGGCGCGGGCGAAGCGCATCCCTGGATCAGGAGCCCCGTTCCGCCCGAGCATCAGATCCGCGGCCTCGGGCCGATCACGCTCAGCGTTCCCGATCTGGCGCCGACCGACGCGGTTCTGACGGCGCTGATGAACATGCGCGAGGTGCGCGCCTATCCGCACCCGGACGGTTCGCGCCACACGGTGCACGTTTACGAAATGGGCGAAGGCGGCCCGGCCGCCGAGGTGCATGTCGCCGTGCAGCCCGGCCTCGCGCCGGCCCGCCCCGGCGCCGGCGGAGTCCACCACGTCGCCTTCCGCACCCCCGACGCCGAATATGGCGCCTGGGCCGAGCGGCTGAACTCGATGCGCATCCCGAACAGCGGCATGGTCGACCGCTTCTACTTTCAAAGCCTTTATTTCCGCGAGCCGAACGGCATCCTGTTCGAGATCGCCAGCGACGGCCCCGGCTTCGCCGCCGACGAACCGCTGGAGACGCTGGGCGAGCGCCTGGCATTGCCGCCGTTCCTGGAAAGCCGGCGGGCAGAAATCGAAGCGCGCCTCACGCCGCTCTAGGCGAAGCGGAAAAACGCTCTTGGAGTTGCGCCGCATCGACTGATGTGGATCGGGCCAACGATGACCGTGTAGGCGGAGGGGCATCAAGAGTAGATGCATTCGGCTTGTGCCTTGACCTTTCTTGCGGAGCGCAGTTCAAGAATCCTTCGCGCCCGGCGTTGACTTGCTCAGGGCCCGGTAGAGCGGCCGCATAACGATAGGCGTCAAATACATCGGGATCTGATAGCAGCCGACAAGAATCATGAGGGGCTCGGTCTGCGCCGCCGGAAGCGCTGCGAGGAAGAGCGCCATGTTGCGGTTCCCGGCGGCGACGCCAACCGCGCCGGCGGCGCCGGCCTCCCCGCGCGCCCCGGCGAACTTGCGGTAGAGCAGCGCGGCGGCGGCCTGCGGGGCGAAGCACATCAGGCATGTCGCCGCGAATATGCCGGCCAGCTTGATCGGCGTCGCAAGCAAGGCCGGCTGCACCGCATCCATCAGGGCGATCACAAAGACGGCCAGCAGGATCGTCGACGCGCCGCCGAGCGCGAGATCCGCGCGGGGCGACAGCGCGCCCAGGACTGTGCGGCGCAACAGGCCCGCCCCGAATACGGAGAGCAGGATGATGGCGGCCAGGCGCAGCGACGCCCCTATCACGTTCACCCCTGAATCCGGGCCGAAGAGGAGTTGCAGCGGCGCGAACGACGTGATCGGCAGGAGCAGCGTGCCCCAGAGAAGAAGCCGGAGCGCCACCGCGCCGCTTTGGCCTAGAAGCTGAGCGATCGGCGGCGATCCTGAGATGGGCGAAGCGGCAGCCAGAAGCGCCAGCATCGTCGCGAACGGACCCGTCCAGCCGGACCCCCAGAGGGCAAGGCCGACGAAAAGCGGGAGCGCGAGTTGCAGTGCTATGACGATGGGCACGTCATGGGCAAAGGCCAGGCGCAGGGTCCCAAGAGCGCGCGGGTCGATCCTGAGGGAGGCGAAGAACAGGAGCGCGACGATCAGCTCGGTCAAGTGCTCGCGGAGACCCGCCGCAAGGACCGGAAAGAGAATGCCGCATAGGAGCCCCGCGATCAGCCCGAACTGGCTCCTTCGGCCGATCGCGGCCAGGATGTCGACGATCAACGGATTTCACCGCACGCCACGCGGGCGATCCGGGTCTCAGGCGAGGATGACGACAGGGGGCGACCGCCGCGCGGCCCCCTGTCGTCCGGAACGTGGGAAATCAGCCGCCGCGGTAGGCGTCGATGGCCGCCTGCCCTGCCGCGCCGGCGTTCTTCAGCCAGTCCGCCGTGAGCTGCTCGCCGATCTTCTTCAGACCTGCCGCCAGCTCCGGGCTCGGCGGCTGGACCGTCATGCCGTTGGCCGCCATCGTCTCGAGATATTCCTTTGTCTTCTCCTGCGAGGTGCGCCAGCCCCGCTCCTCCGCGGCGGCGGCTGCATCGAGGACTGCCTTCTGCGCTTCCGGATCGAGAGCGTCGAAAGCCTCCTGGTTCACGAAGACCACATTCTTCGGAATCCAGGCCTGCGTGTCGTAGTAATGGCTCATCGTCTCCCAAGCTTTCGAATCGACGCCCGTCGCGCCGGACGTCATGAAGGCGTTGACGACGCCGGTGGCGAGCGCCTGGGGCAATTCGGCCGCCTGGACGGTCACCGGCTGCGCGCCGACAAGTTCCGCGATCCGCGTCGTGCCGACATTGTAGGCCCGCCACTTCGCCCCCTTCAGGTCCTCGACCGTGTTGATCTCCTTCTTGGCGAAAATGCCCTGCGGCGGCCAGGGCACGGCATAGAGCAGCTTGAGGCCCTGAGCCGCGAGCTTCTCCTCGATCACCGGCCGGGAGGCCTCCCAGAGCTTGCGGGCGTCCTCATAGCTGGCGGCCAGGAACGGCACGACGTCGATACCGAAGTTCGGTTCCTCGTTCTCGTGAAGCGAGATCAGGACCTCGCCGGCCTGCGCCTGGCCGGTCTGGACGGCGCGCTTGATCTCCGGCGCCTTGTACAAGGTGGCGTTCGCGTGAAGCGTAATGTCCAGCGCGCCGTCGGTCGCCTCGCGCACGTCCTCGGCGAACCGCGCCAGGTTCTCCGTGTGAAAATTGCTCGGCGGATAGGCGGAGGCGAGATTCCATTTCGTCTGCGCGAGCACCGGGGCCGACGCGCCTAAGCTCAGGCCGACGGCCGCGGCCATCAGGGCGCGGCGGGACACGATCATCTTGGACATCAATCAGCTCCTTTGTTGGATCACGGGGAGAATACGGCCCGCGGCAACCACGTCACAAGCCCGGGGAAGGCCGTGATGATCGCCACCGCGGCCACGAGCAGGAAGAAGAAGGGCAGCGCCGCGAGCGCAACGGTGTTGGAATCCTTGCCGCTCATCGTCTGAAGCACGAAGAGGTTGAACCCGACCGGCGGCGAGATTTCGGCCATCTCCACGATCAGGACAAGAAAAATGCCGAACCACACAAGGTAGAAGCCAGCCTGGCTCACCATGGGAATGACGACCGAGGTGGTGAGCACGATCATGGAAATGCCGTCGAGCGCGGTCCCGAGCACGATATACATGACGGTGAGCGCGGCGATCAGGCCGAAGGGGCTCAGCTGCATCCCGTCGACCCAGGCGGCCAGCGCGACCGGTATCCCGGTGAAGGCCATGGCGGTCGACATGAAGGAGGCGCCGGCGAGGATCAGCATGATCATGCAGTTGACGCGGGTCGCCCCCATCACGCTCGCCCAGAACGATTCCCATGAGAGCGAGCCGGACCACCAGGCGATGAGGAGGGAGCCCAGCACGCCCCAGGCGGCGCATTCGGTCGCCGTCGCCCAGCCGAGGAGGAGCGTGGCGAAGACCAGCCCGATCAGCAGCAGGCAGGGAATGAGGTTGGCGGATTCCCGCAGCTTCTGCCGGAAGCTCATGCGCGGCTCGGGCGGCGGCATCCTGGCCGGGTGCAGCAGCGACCAGACGGCGATGTAGCCTGAATAAAGC
>JACCSN010000656.1 GCA_013812985.1 Hyphomicrobiales bacterium
AGATCGGCATAGCTCATCCGGTCCCCGGCGAGCCAGTTCTTCGCCTCGATGAGATGCTCGATATAATGCAAATGCGTGCGGATATTGGCTCGCGCCGCTCTGAGCAGCGAGGAATTCGGCGCGCCGCCGTTGCCGCCCGCCTTGCCCCGTTCCCGTTTGACCACCTTCTCCTCGACCAGATAGCTGGTCACCTCGTCGTCGAATTTGAACAGGAACCATTCGGTGAGCCGTCGCACCTCGGCGCGCTGGTCGGCATGGGTCGGCATCAGGCGCCGGTCGGCGAGGCCGAAGCCACGGGTCTCGTCAAGATATTCCGCCGTCGCCCAGGCGCCCGAGATCGCCGGTCCGTTCTGCTCGACCAGCACCGGCAGCGTCGCGGCCGGGTTGAGCAGGAGAAACTCCTCGCGCCGCTCCCAGACGTGCTCCTCGATGAGATCAGGCTCGACCTCGCATTCGGCCAGGATCAGCCGCACGAAGCGCGACGGGACGGAAAGCGGGTAATGGAAAAGCCTGATCATGCCGTCAGCCGCGGACGCATTCGGGGTCTCATGGGGAATTGGCGAAAGGAAGATGCTAGGTCGGCCCGACGACAAGCGATTCGGGCGAGTTAGCGCGGGATGAACCTACAGTCCATATTCGACGCCATCCTGCTCGGGATCGTGGAGGGCCTGACCGAATTCATCCCGGTCTCCTCGACAGGCCATCTCCTGCTCACCACCTGGCTCCTCGGCCTGGACAACGATCCGGCGGCGAAAGCGTTCTGGGATACATTCAACGTCCTCATCCAGTTCGGCGCCATCCTCGCGGTGGTGGTCGTCTATTTCGGCCGGCTTTGGCGCGTGCTTCTGGCGCTGCCGAGCGATCCCGCCGCGCGCCGTTTCGTCGCGTCCATCGTGGTGGCTTTCCTGCCGTCCGCCTTGGTCGGCGTCATGGCTTACGATTTCATCAAGGGCGTCCTGTTCAATTCGCCGCAGCTGATCTGCATCGTGCTGATCGTCGGCGGCGTGCTCCTGGCGCTGCTCGATCGCCTGGACATCCGGCCCGTTCACCGGGACGCCATGCGTTTTCCGCTGGGCGTGGCGCTGGCCGTCGGCCTGTTCCAGTGCCTCGCCATCGTTCCTGGCGTATCGCGCTCCGGCGCCACCATCGCCGGGGCGCTCTTGATGCGCTCCGACAAGAGCGCGGCGGCGGAGTTCTCGTTCTTCCTGGCGATCCCGACGATGCTCGGGGCGTTCGTCCTCGATTTTTATGAGAGCCGCGAGATCTTGTTCGGGGCCAATCTCGGGCTGATCGCGATCGGTTTCGTGGTATCGTTCCTGTCGGCGCTCGTCGTCGTGCGAACCCTTGTGGCCTTCGTGGCCCGTCACGGATTCATGCCTTTCGCCGTGTGGCGGATCATCGTCGGCGCGGTCGGTCTGGCGGTGATCTCGACGGTCGGCTGATCACGCGGCGGGGCGCGTCTGGGCGAATTCGCCCCGCTCGCGGAAGCGGCCGAGATAGTTCGGCAGCACGACCTCCAGCGCCGTCGGCTCGATGCCGAGGCCTTCCAGCGTGCGCCCGTCGGCCTTGGCCGCCTCGGAGACCACATTGTCGAACTGCAGCATCCGCACCTGGTCCGCGGTGAGCGGCGAGCCCGGCAGATACCGCGCCACCCCGCCGAGCGCCTTGGCGATCCTGTATGGGACGGGCAGCAGCGCCCGCCGCCGCTGCGTCACCGCCAGCATCCGCTCCATGCATTCCCGGAACGTCAGCACCTCTGGCCCGCCGAGCTCGTAGACAGCGCCGCGCCGCGCCCGGCCGTCGACCGCCCGCGCGATCGCCTCGCCGACGTCGCCGGCGAAGACCGGCTGGAACCGGGTTTTCTCGCCGATCAGCGGCAGCACCGGCGAGAACCGCGCCATCGAGGCGAAACGGTTGAAAAAACTGTCCTCCGGACCGAAGGCGAGCGACGGCCGCATGATCACCGCCCGCGGCATCGCCTCCAGCATGCCCGCCTCGCCTTCGGCCTTGGAGCGGAGATAGCCCACCGTTGACGGCC
>JACCSN010000661.1 GCA_013812985.1 Hyphomicrobiales bacterium
TCAGGCTCTTGCCCTGCACCTGGGCGCGATAGCCGACGCCGGTGATTTCCAGGCGCTTCTCGAAGCCGTCCGTCACCCCGGTGACGATATTCTGGACGAGCGTGCGCGACATGCCCCACATGGCGCGCGCCTCCTTGCTCTCGTCCCGAGGTTGGACCGAGATTCCGTCATCCCCCATCTCCGCGGCGACATGATCCACCAGCACCACGGAAAGCTGCCCTTTAGGCCCCTTCGCGGTGATCGTCTGGCCTTCGACATTCGCCGTCACGCCGTTCGGCACTGGGACCGGCTTCTTGCCAATTCGCGACATGATCTTTCCCGTTTCCTTCGTCCGCCCACGTCAGAAGACGCGGCAGAGCACCTCGCCGCCGACATTCTGACTGCGCGCCTCGTGATCGGTCATGACGCCCTTCGGCGTCGACAGGATCGACACCCCGAGCCCATCCGCCACGCGCGGTATGTTGCGGACGGATGAATAGACGCGCCGGCCCGGCTTGGAGACCCTCTGGATTTCCCGGATGACCGGCTGCCCGTCGAAATACTTGAGCTCGATCTGGAATTCCGCCTTGCCGTTCAGCTCCGATTCCGCATAGCCGCGGATGTAGCCTTCCGTCTGCAGCACGTCGAGGACGCGCGCCCGGAGCGTCGAAGCCGGCGTGGAGACGGTCTCGCGCTTGCGCATCTGCGCATTGCGGATGCGCGTCAGCATGTCGCCGATCGGATCATTCATCAGCATGTCGATTTCCTCACCAGCTCGACTTCACCAGGCCCGGGATCTTGCCCTCGTTGCCCATCTTGCGAAGCGCGATTCGGCTCATCTTGAGCTTGCGGTAATAGGCGCGCGGGCGCCCGGTGATCTCGCAGCGATTGCGGATCCGGTTGGGGGCCGAGTTGCGCGGCAGCTCGGCCAGCTTCAGGCGCGCCCCGAAGCGCTCCTGGTCGCTGAGGCTCTCATCCGCGACCGTCTCCTTGAGCCGCGTGCGCCTGGCCGAATATTGCTCCGCCAGCCGCATCCGCCGCTTGTTCTTCTCGATCGCGCTCTTCTTCGCCATCGCTAAACCTCTTTCGAAACCATTATTGCCGGCCCGTCACTGTCGGAACGGGAAGTTCAGTGCGCCCAAGAGCGCGCGAGCCTCCTCGTCCGTCTTGGCCGTCGTGCAGACGATCACGTCCATGCCCCAGATCTGGTCGACCTTGTCGTAGTCGATCTCCGGGAAGATGATGTGTTCCTTGATGCCGAGCGCGAAATTCCCGCGCCCGTCGAAGCTCTTGGCGTTGAGGCCGCGGAAATCGCGCACGCGCGGCAGCGCCACGGTGACCAGCCGGTCGAGGAACTCGAACATCCGCGCCTTGCGGAGCGTCACCTTGGCGCCGATCGGCATGCCTTCGCGCAGCTTGAACGTGGCGATCGACGTGCGCGCCTTGGTGATGACCGGCTTCTGGCCGGCGATGCGGGCCAGATCGTCAGCGGCCGACTGCACCTTCTTGGAATCGGCGACGGCCTCGCCGACGCCCATGTTGAGCACGATCTTGTCCATGCGCGGGACCGTCAGCGCGTTCGCATAGCCGAAATCCTCTCTCAGCTTCGGTGCCACGACGTCGCGATAATAGGCCTGGAGCCGAGGTTCGTAGCCCGAGCCGTTCGTTGCTTCCTCAGCCATTGATGGTCTCTCCGGACGCCTTGGCGAAACGAACCTTGCGGCCGTCTTCCAGCGTCTTGAAGCCGACGCGCGTCGGCTTGCCGGTTGTCGGATCGGCGAGCGCGATATTGGACAGGTGGACCGGCGCTTCCTTGCGCACCAGCCCGCCTTCCTGCGCCGCCGTCTGCTTTTGATGGCGCGTCACGACATTGACGCCGCGCACCAGCGCACGCTCGTCCTTGGGCATGACTTGGATCACCTCGCCGGTGCGGCCCTTGTCGCGCCCGGTGAGGACGACCACCTTGTCGCCCTTCCTAATCTTCGCGGCCATCACAGAACCTCCGGCGCCAGCGAGATGATCTTCATATGGTTCTTGGCGCGGAGCTCGCGCGGCACCGGTCCGAAGATGCGGGTGCCGACCGGCTCGGCCTTGTTGTCGATCAGCACCGCCGCATTCTTGTCGAAGCGGATCACGCTGCCGT
>JACCSN010000666.1 GCA_013812985.1 Hyphomicrobiales bacterium
GCCGATCATCTGCCGCAACGTGCCGAAGCTGGTGCCGGGCTGGACGAAGCCGATCATCATCGGCCGCCACGCTTATGGCGACCAGTACCGCGCCACCGATTTCCTGGCGCCGGGCAAGGGCAAGCTCTCCGTCTCCTTCGTCGGCGACGACGGGACGCGGATCGAGCACGAGGTGTTCACCTATCCGGGTTCCGGCGTCGCCATGGTCATGTACAATGTCGACGAGTCGATCCGCGAATTCGCCCGCGCCTCGTTCAATTACGGCCTGACGCGCAACTATCCGGTCTACCTCTCCACCAAGAACACGATTCTGAAGGCCTATGACGGCCGCTTCAAGGACCTCTTCCAGGAGATATTCGACGCCGAGTTCCGCGCCGAATTCGAGGCGCGGAAGCTCACTTACGAGCACCGGCTGATCGACGACATGGTCGCCTCGGCGCTCAAATGGTCGGGCGGCTATGTCTGGGCCTGCAAGAACTACGACGGCGACGTGCAGTCCGACACGGTGGCGCAGGGTTTTGGCTCGCTCGGGCTGATGACGTCGGTCCTGATGACGCCGGACGGCAAGACCGTCGAGGCGGAAGCCGCCCACGGCACGGTGACGCGGCATTACCGGCTTCACCAGGAGGGCAAGGAGACCTCCACCAATTCCGCCGCTTCCATCTTCGCCTGGACGCGCGGGCTCGCCCATCGCGCCAAGCTCGACGGCAATGACGAGCTGAAGCGCTTCGCCGACACGCTGGAGACGGTCACGGTCGACACGATCGAGTCCGGCGCCATGACCAAGGACCTCGCCCTCTTAGTCGGACCGGACCAGCCCTGGCTCTCCACGACCGGCTTTCTCGACAAGGTCGACGAGAATTTGCAGAGGGCGATGGGTTAGCCGGCCGGCGGCGGCGGCTGTAGCCGTCTTGATGCTCACATCCTCATCCTGATGAGGAGCCGCCTTTTGACAGGCTCAGGATGAAGGTTGGAGGTGTCTTACACCCTCATGGTGAGGTGCGAGCGGAGCGAGCCTCGAACTAGGGTAGGTCAAGCGGGCGCCTGGCATCCGATCCTTCGAGGCCCGCTGCGCGGGCGCCTCAGGATGAGGGAGTGTATGGCATGAAAGCCTCACAGGCTCTCTGGATGAGGGCTATGCAGCAGGTCAGGCAAAACCCGGTCCCGAAGCGGAGAAAGCGGGTCGCCTTACGCCGGCCGTTTTCTTCCCTATATCCTCGCGAGTCCCATGCGGAGGCTTCCGATGATTCGCGTCCTGCTTGCATTTGCCCTGCCCGCCCTGGCGATGGCTGGGATAGCGGCTTCGCTGGTCGGCAAAGGTCTCCTGTTCATGCCGCGCGGGGAGCCGATGCTGGTCGCCTCAAGCGACGCGGCGGCGGAGTTCCAGCCGGCGAGCTTCAACGCAGGGAATTGCGGCCGAGCTGAGCTTTTCGCGGCGCCCGCGCCGTCCGACGACGGGCCGCTGGGCGACGCCCGCGTCGTCTCATTCGCGCTGCCTGCCGGGACCTCGCGCGTCGCCGTGGTGCTCCAGGAGATCCCGGCGGCCGACCCGGCCTCCGGTCCGACTTTGGTCCTCGCCGTCGATGCGGACGGGCGCATCCTTGCCGTCAGCGACGATTTGAGCAGCGCCTGGCGGAAGGTCGCTGAACCCGATGTCGATTGCCCGCGGCTGCAGCCCGGACGGAAGTCGCTCGGGTCCGTATAAGCCTCGCTTACAATCTTAAACAGGCGCGGCTGTCATCCCGGTTTGGCGCGTCAGCGACAAGACCGGGACCCATAACCCTGAAGCGGGCAAGACGTATCGCGACGAATGCAATCGCCAAAGCCGGCGTTTATGGGTCCCGGACAGGCGCTTCGCGCCTTCCGGGATGACAATCGAAGAGGTGATTTGCCTACCGGCAAGTCCCGGTCAGGCCGCGAGTTCCTCGATCCGGCCGGTGATGGCCTGGAGCGCCAGCTCCGCCTTGTCCCCGTCCGGGCCGCCTGCCTGGGCGAGGTCCGGCCGGCCGCCCCCGCCGCTGCCGCCGAGCGCAGCTGAGCCGAGCCGGGCCAGATCGACGGCGCTGATGCGGTCGACGAGGTCGTCGGTGACGCCCACGACCAACCCCGCTCTGCCGTCGGTCAGGCCGACGATCGCGACCACGCCCGAGCCGACCTGGCGTTTGCCTGCATCCACCAAGCCCCTGAGATCCTTGGGCGCGACGCCCTCGACGGCCCGCGCCATGACGTTGATCGCGCCGATCTGCCGGAATTGCGGCTCGCCGGCGCCTTCCGCTCCGCCCATGGCGAGCTTGCGGCGCGCCTCGGCGAGCTCGCGCTCAAGCTTGCGGCGCTCGTCCACCAGCGCGTCGATGCGCGGCAGGAGCTCGTCCGGGCGGACCTTCAACTTGGCGGCGATGTCGCGAACCCGGCGGTCCTGCTCGGTGAGATAGCGGCGCGCGGCGGTTCCGGTGAGCGCTTCCAGCCTGCGGACGCCGGCGGAAACGGCGTTCTCGGCCACCACCGCTACCACGCCGATCTCGCCGGTGCGGCCGACATGCGTGCCGCCGCAAAGCTCGACCGAATAGGTCTTGCCGGCCTTGTCGCCCTCCAGCGCGGTTCCCATCGAGACGACGCGGACCTCGTCCCCATATTTCTCGCCGAACAGGGCCATCGCGCCGGTGGCGATGGCGCTGTCGCGGTCCATCAGCCGTGTCTCGACAGCGGAGTCCTGG
>JACCSN010000687.1 GCA_013812985.1 Hyphomicrobiales bacterium
TGCCGCCTTCGGCAGCGACGGTAAGCGCGCGACGCACATCAAGCTGCACAGCGGCAGGGAATGCGTCGAAGTCTCTTCGCGGACCCTCAGCCACGAGATCGGACGCGTGTCTTGCAACGAGGCAGTGTTGACGAAATTGTCAAACCAAGCCAACCGATGGTAGTGTTTGGAAATATGCGGAAACGAGAGAGACCCTCGGTAGCCGTTCGCTTCGGGCCCGCTATTGGCTCAATCAATTTGAAGGTTGAAACACCTGTAGCCGGATGCGAGAAGGATCGAGTAGCACAAGGGCGTCCAACGATGCGGATCGTGTGTCTCGGCGGCGGGCCCGCCGGGCTTTATTTCGCGATCACGATGAAGCTCCGGAACCCACTCCACGACATCGTCGTGATCGAGCGCAACCGCGCCGACGACACCTTCGGCTGGGGCGTTGTCCTGTCGGACGAGACGCTTGAGAACCTGAGCCGGAACGATCCGGAGAGCGCGGCGGCGATCCGCTCGCATTTCGCCTATTGGGACGACATCGCCGTGCATTATCGCGGCACGCGCACCGTCTCTTCCGGCCACGGTTTTTGCGGCATCGGGCGCAAAACGCTCCTGCTTCTCCTGCAGGCGCGGGCCCGCGAGCTGGCCATCGACCTGCGCTTCGAAACCGAGGCGGAGAGCGCCGCGCCTTACGCGCGCGACTTCGACCTGGTCGTCGCGTCCGACGGACTGAATTCGCGCGTCAGGCGCGAATATGCAGAGCATTTCCGGCCCGAGATCGACATGCGGCAATGCAAGTTCGTCTGGCTCGGGACGCACCAGAAATTCGACGACGCCTTCACCTTCATCTTCGAGGAGACCGAGCACGGCTGGCTGTGGGCGCACGCCTACCAGTTCGACGACGATACGGCGACCTTCATCGTCGAATGCGCCGAGGACACCTGGCGAGAATTCGGCTTCGGCGAGATGAGCCAGGAAGAGTCGATCGCCGTCTGCGAGCGTATTTTTCGCGAGCATCTCGGCGGCCACCGCCTTCTGTCGAACGCGCATCACATCCGCGGCTCGGCCTGGATCAATTTTCCGCGCGTGCTTTGCGAGCGCTGGCGCCACGGGAACATCGTCCTCTTGGGCGACGCGGCGGCGACGGCGCATTTCTCCATCGGCTCCGGCACCAAGCTCGCGCTGGAGAGCGCCATCGCGCTGGCCGACTACCTCGGGTCCGAGCCGACCATGGCGGCGGCGTTCGAGAAATACGAGGACGAGCGCCGGGTGCAGGTCTTGAGGCTGCAATCGGCGGCGCGCAATTCCATGGAATGGTTCGAGGAGGTGGAGCGCTACCTGCATCTCGATCCGGTGCAGTTCAACTATTCGCTGCTCACCCGTTCGCAACGCATCAGCCACGAGAACCTGCGGCTGCGGGACCACGCCTGGCTGGAGGGCGCCGAGGCCTGGTTCCAGCGCCGCGCCGGAGCGTCCGCCAACGTGGTCCGGCGGCCGATGTTCGCGCCCTATTCGCTGCGCGACATGAAGCTCAAGAACCGGGTCGTCGTCTCGCCCATGGCGCAATACAAGGCCGTCGACGGGCGCCCGACGGACTGGCACCTGGTCCACTACGCCGAGCGGGCCAAAGGCGGGGCCGGGCTTGTCCATGTCGAGATGACCTGCGTCAGCCCGGAAGGTCGCATCTCGCCGGGCTGCACCGGCCTCTATCGGCCCGAGCACGAGGCCGCGTGGAAGCGCATCGTCGATTTCGTCCACGCCGAGACGGATGCAAAGATCTGCTGCCAGATCGGCCATTCGGGCGGCAAGGGCTCGACGCAGGTCGGCTGGGAGGAAGCGGATGCGCCGCTCCTCGAGGGCAATTGGCCGCTGCTTTCAGCCGCCGCGTCAGCGTGGTCGGAGCGGAATCAGGTCCCGAAGCAAATGGATCGGTCCGATATGGACCGGGTCACGGCCGAGTTCGTCACCGCCGCCGAGATGGCGGAACGCGCCGGCTTCGACATGCTGGAGCTGCACTGCGCCCACGGCTACCTCTTGTCGTCCTTCATTTCCCCCGTCACCAACACGCGCCGGGACGTTTATGGCGGCGCCCTCCAGAACCGCATGCGCTATCCGCTCGAAGTGTTCCGCGCGATCCGGGCGGTCTGGCCGGACGAGAAACCGATCTCGGTGCGCATCTCGGCCAACGACTGGGTTGGCGACGCCGGCGTCACGCCCGAGGAGGCCGTCGAGATCGCCCGCATCCTGTGGGCGGAAGGGGTGGACATCTGCAACGTCTCGGCCGGGCAGACCTCAACAATGGCGCGGCCGGTCTATGGTAGGATGTTCCAGACGCCGTTCTCCGACCGCATCCGCAACGAGACGGGCATGGCCACGATGGCGGTCGGCAACATCTATGAGCCTGACCACGTGAACTCCATCCTGATGGCCGGCCGCGCCGATCTCGTCTGCCTCGCCCGCCCGCACCTCTCCGACCCGTATTGGACCCTGCACGCCGCGGCGGCGCTTGGCGACCGCCAGGAAGCCTGGCCGGCCCCATACATTTCAGGGCGCGATCAGCTTTGGCGCCTGAAGGAGCGGGGCGATGCTTCGGCCATGAAGATCTGACGGATGGGCGCGCTCGCGAATCGTCACGCGCTGGTCACCGGCGGCGGCTCCGGCATCGGCGCCGCGATCACCCGGACGCTGGCGGAGGCTGGCGCGACCGTCACGATTACCGGCCGCGACCGCGGCAAGCTCAACGCCGCCGCGGAGGATTCTCGCATCCGCGCCATCGTTGCGGACGTGACGGATGAAGCCGCCATGGTTGCCGCCTTTCGCGATGCCGTCGAGGCGGCGGGGCCGATCTCCATCGTCATCGCCAATGCCGGCGCGGCGGA
>JACCSN010000763.1 GCA_013812985.1 Hyphomicrobiales bacterium
GGAAATCGACGATGACCGCGTCGCAGCCATTGCCGATGGAGCAGGCGGAGACCTCGCGGGAGACGGCGGCGAAGGGATCGTCGAGCGACGGCATGAACACCGCGCCCATGACATTGACCACCAGCACACGCGCGCCGTTCCGCGCCTGGTAGATGTTCGCGCCCCGGCCTGGCGTCCCCGGCGGGTAGTTGACGGGCCGGAGGAAGCGCTCCTGGCGGGCGGCGAAGATCAGCGCCTCGCGCTGGTCCCAGACGTGATTGCCGGTGGTGACGCAATCGGCGCCTGCATCGATGAAGCCCTGGAAGATCTCCTCGGTGATGCCGAAGCCGCCTGCCGCGTTCTCGCCGTTGACGACAACGAAATCGAATCTGTGCCTCGAGATCAGGCCGGGAAGCTCGTCGGCCACGATGGCCCGGCCCGAGCGCCCCACCACGTCGCCGAGGAAGAGCAGCCTCACGCGTCGAGCCTGCCCTCGATCAGCCCGGCGCGGATCAGCTCCCGTTCCGTGGCGATGAGCGGCAGCGGCTCGTCATGCGGCTCCAGCGGAATCTTGTCGAACTCCTGGCAGGCGAATGCGATGCCCGCCAGCCGGAAGGGCCGCCCTCGGCGTTTCAGGTCCGCGATGGCATTGTCGTAATAGCCGGCGCCATATCCCAGACGGCCGCCGCGGCGGTCGAAAGCGGCGAGCGGCGCCACGATGAGATCGGGGTCGAGGACCGGCTGACCGGGGTGGGGATGGCGCGTGCCGAAGACGCCGTTCTCTAGCGAGTCCTCGCCGTCGAAGGCGCGGAAGAACATGCGCCGGCCTTCCACCACCGGCATGGCGATCCGCCCACCGGCCGCCAGCACGTCGGCGATGAGCCCGCGCGGATCGATCTCACCGCGCATCGGCCAGAACAGGGAGACGGTCTCGCCCGGCTTGAGCAAAGCTCTGAGGCGCGCCGCGGCCTGAGCCGAACTCTCGCGCCGCACGTCCTCGTCGAGAGCCGCCCGCCGGCCGAGCGCAAGGGCGCGAAGCTCGGCTTTCAGTGCGGCGGGATCAGGCATCCAACGACGGCTCCAGGCGGGAACGAGCCGCAAAGACTCGAAGCAGGGGAGTGCGTAGCCGCCTCGGCCGTTGGAAGTGTCGATCCCGGGAACCTACAACGTAGGTGGGCGCCGTGATGACCAAGCCCACGAGCCTGGCCAGTGACAGCTCCCTTTGAGATCGATAAGGCCCCGGGGAATGAATTCCTGACGAACCGCGCAGCCACGCGAACTAAGATATAGGCTGCCGGTCACATGCGGGCAATCGGGAAGTCCGAATACTGGTCGGGAAGCCAGGGCGCGAGCGCGCCCGAGCGTCTCACCGTCTTGGCCCTTTGGGGTCTGCCCGTGCAGCTTTGGGAAACCACATCCTTCCGAACACGTTTCAAGCACGGGAGATTGATTGGAACTTTTTAGTCGGTTTCGGAGTATTGTGGCTGTGGGGCAGGACCAACATTGCGTTGGCACCGAAAACGCTTTGAACCAAAAGCATCGTCGGCTGAGATGGTGCAAGAAAAGGAAGCTGAACATGAATTCGCATCGTTTCGGGACCGCGCTGGTCCTCTCCTGTCTCTTGGCGGTCCCCGCCGGGTCGGCATTCGCGGTCGCCTCCAGCGAGCCCGCCGCTCTAAAGATCCAGTTGCTCGGGGCCACGGTCCTGGCCCAGACCGAAGGCACGAACGCCGAGGAATGTGCTGAAGGCATGGCGGACTGCGAGTCTGGCGAACAGAAGAGTTCCGGCGGGACCGGCGGCAGCAACGCTCCCGACCGTCAGAACGACGATAGCGGCGGCGACGCGGAAGGCGGCGGCGATGTCGGCGGTGGCACGGATTCCGGCAGCGGCGACGGGCAGAACGACGATAGCGGCGGGAGTGCCGAAGGCGGCGGCGATGTCGGCGGCAGCAGCGGCGGCGGCAATGCCGGCGGCAACAGCGGTGGAGGCGATGGCGGCGGCGGCAATGGCGGCGGCGGTGGCGGCGGCTGAGGTCGACCCCCTCTGATGTCGGAAGCCCGCGCCATCGTGGGCTCTTTGAAGGCGCCGGCTGAGGCCGGCGCCGCGTTCGTTTGGGACGATCCGTTCCGGCTCGATGAGCAACTCACCGACGATGAGCGCCTGATCCGCGATACAGCCCGCGCTTTCGCCCAGGAGCAACTTCAGCCGCGCATCATCCGGGCTTACCGCGACGAGACGACCGATCCGGGCCTTTTCCGCGAAATGGGTGCGCTTGGCCTCCTCGGTGTCACGCTCCCGCAGGATTACGGTTGTGCCGAGGCGTCCTATGTCGCTTACGGCCTGGTCGCCCGCGAGGTGGAGCGCGTCGATTCCGGCTACCGCTCGATGATGAGCGTGCAATCCTCGCTTGTGATGTACCCGATCCATGCCTACGGGGATGAGAGCCAGCGGCGGAAATACTTGCCGAAGCTTGCCTCGGGCGAGAGGATCGGCTGCTTCGGCCTGACCGAGCCAGACGCCGGATCGGATCCGGGCGGGATGACGACGCGCGCCGAGCCGGTTGCGGGCGGTTACCGACTGACCGGCTCGAAGACCTGGATCTCCAATGCGCCGATTGCCGACGTCTTCGTGGTCTGGGCCAGGTCGTCTGCGCATGGCGGCGCCATCCGCGGCTTCGTGCTTGAAAAAGGCGCAAAGGGGCTGTCGGCCCCAAAGATTGGCGGCAAGCTGTCGCTGCGCGCCTCGGTCACCGGCGAGATCGTCATGGACGGCGTCGAGGTCTCCGAGGACGCGCTGCTGCCCAACGTTTCGGGGCTGAAAGGCCCCTTCGGCTGCCTCAACCGGGCCCGTTACGGCATCTCCTGGGGCGTCATGGGCGCGGCGGAGGATTGCTGGCGCCGCGCGCGAAGCTACGTGCTGGAGCGGAAGCAGTTCGGCCGGCCGCTGGCCGCCAACCAGCTCGTTCAGAAGAAGCTCGCCGACATGCAGACGGAGATCGCGCTGGGGCTGCAGGCCGCACTGCGGGTCGGGCGGCTCCTCGACGAGGGCCGGGCCGCGCCGGAGATGATCTCGCTCATCAAGCGCAACAATTGCGGCAAGGCGCTCGACATCGCCCGCGTCGCACGCGACATGCATGGCGGCAACGGCATCCAAGAGGAATACCAC
>JACCSN010000802.1 GCA_013812985.1 Hyphomicrobiales bacterium
CGGCCCGCGGCGCCCCGGTGCGCGACAGCGCCGGGAAGATCGTCGAATATATCGGTCTCTACGAGGATGTTGAAGATTACTACGCGGCGCGCGAGGAACTCCGTCGCAAGACGCATGAGCTTGGCGAGCGCGTCAAGGAGATGCGATGCCTGCATGCGGTCGACCTGGCCTGCAACAGGGACGAGACGCCGGTCGAGGAAATCCTGTCCGGCGTGGCGCTCGTGCTTGCCTCCGCCATGATGCACCCGGAAGCAGCTGGCTGCATCGTCGAATGGAACGGCGAAACGTTCCGGTCGCCGTTTCACCGCGAGCCGACAATCCGGATCACGGCGTCTCTCGATGTGGACGGCGCGGCTCCCGGTCGAGTTTCGATCGGCTATGGCGGGCGGCGTGGCGAATACGCGTTTCTTCCCGAGGAGGAGCAACTCCTCAGTACCGCCGCCAGCCTGGTCGCGAAGATGCTGGCGCGGCGGAGGGACCGCGATCGCCTGGAGAGCCAGAGCCAGGAATTATGGCGTCGGCAGGCGATGTTCGAACAGACGGAGCGCCTCGCGAAGGTAGGCGGCTGGGAATACGACATCGCGACATCCACGATGACCTGGTCGGAGGAGGTTCGCCGCATCGCCGGAATCGGCGCGGATAGCCACTCGGCGGCGGATCAGCACGCATCCGCGGCCGCCTTTCTCCGCGAGCCGCTGGAGACGGCGCTCCGATCTCGGGAACCCTTCGATCTCGAACTGCCGTGGCTTCTGCCCAGCGGCACGCGCAAATGGCTGCATGCTGTCGGTCAGGTGCAGATCGTGGATTGCGCGCCGGCGCGCATCTTCGGGATCGTCAAGGACATCACCGAGGAGAGGGAAGCCCGCAGCCGCATGTGGCGCCTGGCCAACCACGACGCGCTCACCGGCCTGCCGAACCGGCGCTGCTTCGGGGCGAGGCTTGAGGCCCTGCTCGCCGAAAGCGGCGGCGCCGACGCGCTTCTCCTCATCGATCTCGACCACTTCAAGGACGTCAACGACACGCTTGGCCATGATGTCGGGGACGCGCTCCTGCACGCCGTGGCCGAACGTCTCTCCGAGGCTGCCGGTGACAGCGACATGGTCGCGCGACTGGGTGGGGACGAATTCGCCGTGCTGACCCGCGTGCCTGATCCTTCGAGCGCCCGTGAGTGGGCGGCGCGTCTTCTGGCCGATTTGCGCCGGCCTATGCCGGTGGCCGGCCAGGTGTCGTCGGTGCGTTTTTCGGCCGGGCTGGCGATCGCGCCCAGAGACGGCTCCTCGGCGGCGGAAATCCTGAAGAACGCCGATATCGCGCTCTATTCCGGCAAGTTGCGCGGCCGCAACGCTCTGGTGAACTACGCGCCGCACATGCGGGACTCGATGGAGCGCCGGGTCGCCGTCTGCTCGGAGGTCCGAAGCGGCCTCGAGCGAGGCGAATTCCTGCCCTTCTACCAGCCGAAGGTCGCGCTCAGGACCGGCGAGATCATGGGCTTCGAGGCCCTCTTGCGCTGGAACCATCCGTCCGGGATGCGCGCGCCCGGCGCCTTCATGCCGGCTTTCGAGGATCACGAGATCGCGCTGAACCTGGGCAAGCTGATGCTCAGCCGGATCGTCTCTGATATGCAGATTTGGCGAGGATCAGGTCTCGCGTACGGTCATGTGGCCCTCAACACCTCGGCGGCGGAGTTCACCGGCTTCGATCTTGCCGAGCACGTGCTCGACCTCCTGTCCGCTGCCGGCCTGCCGGCAGAGTCTCTCGGGATCGAGGTGACGGAAAGTGTGCTCCTCGGCCGCGACGCGGAATCGATCTCGCCGACGCTCCGTCGCCTGCATGCGGCCGGAATCCGGATCGCCCTTGATGATTTCGGCACCGGCTACGCCTCCTTGACCCATCTCCAGCAATATCCGGTGGACATCATCAAGATCGACCAGTCCTTCATTCGCAAGATCAGCACGGATTCCGGCAGCCAGGCGATCACCTGCGCCGTCCTGGGGCTCGGCCGCAGCCTGGGCATGACGGTGATTGCGGAGGGGATCGAGACGCCGGAGCAGGCGGCGCTCCTCACCGCCGCCGGATGCGACGGCGGCCAGGGCTA
>JACCSN010000816.1 GCA_013812985.1 Hyphomicrobiales bacterium
GGCATTTCCAGTCTCGCCGGTATAGCAGACGCGCTGAACAACCGCGGCATTCGCAGCGCCCGCGGCGGCCGGTGGTACGTTTCCACGGTTCAGAATCTTCTCGCCAGGGCAGAGCGGCTGTGTTGAGCAAGGCTTTTACTAGGCGGGAAAGGCTTGCCTCACCTCCTGGATCAGGAAGTCTGCGGCCGCCAATTCAGTGGACCGCCCCATGGAGAACAGACCAACGCAATCCGGAATCAGGCCTGAACACCCTGACCCGCTCCTCTCCACCCGCTGCAACGTCCGCAAAGACGCTTTCCTCAGTAAATGTGCGTTGCAGCGTTATCGTATCGCCATTCGAAGGAAGCCGGTAGAAGGCCGGACCGCCGCGGGATGCGAAGGCCTCCAGCCGGTCCAGCGCATTCTCCTCTTCGAACACTTGAGCCAGGCAAGCAATCGCGACCGGCGCATTGAAAATGCCGGCGCAACCGCACTCCGCCTCCTTGGTGCTGACCGCGTGCGGCGCGGAATCCGTGCCTAAGAAAAAGCGAGCGTCACCGGACGTTGCCGCCCGCCGAAGTGCCAGGCGGTGCTCTTCACGCTTAGCGATCGGGAGACAATAGAGATGCGGGCGGATACCGCCCCGGAATATGTCGGTCCTGTTGATCATCAAATGATGCGGCGTGATGGTCGCTCCCAATAAGCCGGAGCTGGCCTGGACGTAGTCCACGCCGTGTCTGGTCGTGACGTGTTCGAGCACCACCCGCAGTGCCGGGAACCGCCGCCGCAGGGGCTCCAGAACGCGCTCGATGAAAACGGCCTCGCGGTCGAAGATGTCGACCTCGGGGTCGGTCACCTCGCCATGGACTAAGAGCGGGACGTCAAGCCTCTGCATCGTCTCGAGCACCTTCTCGACGCGAGCTATGTCCTTGACGCCGTTGTCGGAGTTCGTCGTCGCGCCTGCCGGATAGAGCTTCACTGCGGTCAGCTCACCCGATTCCGCACCGGCATCGATCTCCGCCGGGTCGGTGTCTTCCGTCAGGTAGAGTGTCATCAGCGGGCGGAATGTGCCGGCCGCCGGCAATGCCGCCTCGATCCGGCGCCGATATGAGCGCAGATCCGCCAGCGTGCGTACGGGTGGTTTGAGGTTCGGCATGATGATCGCGCGGCCGAACAGAGATGATGTTGACGGCAACACGGCGCGCAGCATGCTCCCGTCCCGCAAGTGCAGGTGCCAGTCGTCCGGCCGGATAATCTGCAGGGTGCGCACGTTCATCCGCTGAGGTCCATCGCCACTCTCCGCATGACGGCCACCGCGGCGATGAGGTCGGCGGTGTCCATCTGTTCATTGGGATTGTGCGAGCCATTGGCATTGCGCACAAAGATCATTCCGGTGGGGATGCCCGCTTGCGCGAAGATCGCCGCGTCATGTCCGGCGCCGCTCGGCACGGGCTCGCCGGGCAGCCCCTCTGCCGCACAGGCGGCTTTGATGCGTTCGAAAATCCCGGCGTCGAGTTCGGCCGGTTCTGCCCTCACCAGATCATCGAAGACGAAACGGACCTTGCGGTCGCGTTCGATGATCCGGCATTCGGAGTGGAGCAGGCATTCGATCGCCGACAGCGTCGCCGGGTCCTGGCTGCGCGCCTCGAAACTAAAGGTCGTCTCGCCGGGGATGCGCGACATCGCGTGGTGCGCGGAGTTGGTGTGGAAGATGCCGGCAGTCAGGACGAGATCGCAGCCACCCTGCTGGATAATCGCCCAATGCTCGTCCATCCGCATGATCAGCTCAGCGGTTGCGAACACGGCGTCGCGTCGCAACCAGCGCGGCACGGCGCCCGAATGGCCGGCTTCGCCGATGCACTGGATGCCGCGGTGCCGGATGTTGCCGCGGATCCCCGTCACCGCCGCGATCGGCCAATCGCGCTCGATCAGTACGGGGCCCTGTTCGATGTGCAGCTCCAGAAAAAACTTCACTCGCGACGCGTCGATAAGCGACTCGCCTGCCGCGACACGGGCGACGTCGATGCCGACCGACCGCATGGCGTCCGCCAGGGTGGAGCCGCCGTCGCGCCGTGGGGTATTCAGCGATTTTGGGCTGAGTTGCCCGAGCAGCGCCTGCGAACCCATGTAGGCTTGCCCAAACCAGGCGCTTTCCTCGCCCCGCAGCGCCAGAACGCGGACCGGAAGCCGCGGACGGAAGCCGTCGCGCTCCAGTTCTATAAGCGTGAGCAGAGCTGCCGCCACCCCTGCTAGGCCGTCGAAATTCCCGCCTTCGGGCACGGAATCAACATGCGAGCCGAGCAGGCCGCAGGGCGCGTTGGGATCATGGTCATGCGGGGCTGCGATCACCAAATTGGCGCCCGGATCGCGCCAGGTGTGGAGCTGGTGTTGCCGCGCGATGCCTTCGAGGTAGTCCAGAACCCTCGTCTCGACCTCGCTAAATGCCGGTCGCGACACACCGGCCCTGTCCGGGGACATGGCCGCAACCTCCGCAAAAATCCTCTCCGCGAGCGGTGCGAAACTGGACCGCCCGGTGGTTGGCGCGCGTTGCAAAACCACCCTCATGCGATCGCTTCCCATTCCATTCCGCCATCGGCGCTAGGCGCGTTCAACGCTCCGATGAGGTCGGTGAGCCTCTCGACGCCTTCCGCTCGGCAGAAAGCCTCCAAGCCGTCGATGACGGACAGCATGGCCGAGGGATGGAGAAACGTCGCCGTCCCGACCTGCACGGCCCGGCAGCCGACGAAAAGATACTCCAGCGCGTCTTCCGCGGACATGATCCCGCCGCAGCCGATCACCGGGATCGCAACGGCGTGCACGCATTGATACGCCATCCGCAACGTGATGGGCTTCACCGCCGGACCGGAAAGCCCGCCCATGGTCTTTCCCAGGGTGGCGCGTCGGGTGCGGATGTTCACGCTCATGGCCAGGATCGTGTTGGCGACGACTACGGCGTCTGCGCCTCCCGCTTCGGCGGCCTGCGCCACTTCGGCCACCTCGCCGGTGTTCGGGGTCAACTTTGCCCAGAGTGGGAGATCGGTCGACGACCGCAGCTTCCTCATGACGTTCAGCGTCGGTTCGGGGCGCATTGCGAAGGCGCGGCCGTGATCTTCGAGATTGGGGCAGGAAATGTTGACCTCGATAGCCGCGACGCCGGGCGCTGAAACCAGGCTGCAGAGTTCGGCAAAGCCATCCGGGGTGTTCGCCGAGATCGACAGCACAAGCGGCGCCCGCCGTCCCAGATATCGGGGCACGTCCTGGTCCATGAATTTCTGGGCGCCCTTGGAGGGGATGCCGATCGAATTCAGCATGCCGCCGGCGACCTCCGCCACCCGCGGCGTCGGATTGCCCAGCCGTTTCTCGCGGGTGATTGTCTTGGTCACCAGGGCCCCGAGGCGGTCGAGATCCATGACCGTGGACAGTTCATGCGAGAACGTGCCGGAAGCGGGCATCACGGGATTGGCGAGCCGCAAGCCGCCGCAATCCACCGAGAGATCTACCATGACAAGGCATCCTGGAGAGGAAAGACCGGCCCCTCGCAACAGACCCGGCGGTGAACGATGTCCCCACCCTCGCGAAACGACCGCACGCAGCAGAAGCACATGCCGAGTCCGCACGCCATCTGCTGTTCCATAGCGACCTCGCCGAAAAGCCCGAAGCGCTCGGCCACCCGCTGGGCGGCCAGCATCAGGCGGTTGGAGCCGCAGATGTAGATGGCGCCAAGACGGCCCTGGTCGTGCAGCTCTTCAAGCAGCCTTTCGACGGCATCGACGCCGGAATTGCCCTCGGCGTCGGTCACGGTAAGGACTTCGGCGCTGTCCGCCCGCATCTGCTCCACCGACATCAGGAACGCGGGCGCCCGCGCGCTCAGGATCGCGGTGACCGGGTGCCCGCGCCCGCGTGCCCAGGGCACCAGCGGCCCCATCGTGGCGAGCCCGACGCCGCGGGCGAGGACCACGATCGGCGTTCCTCCGGGCGGTACGGAAAAGCCGATGCCGAGCGGACCCAGGATGTTGAACGTGTCGCCCGGCGCCAGCGTCGCCATCGTGGCCGTGCCGCGCCCGGTCACCTTGTAGAGGAACGCCAGCCGCGCATTCTCCGGGTCGATGCGAAAGATGCTCATCGGCCGCCGGAAGAACGGCTGCAGCTGACCGTGCTGCGGGCACAGGAGATGGAAGAACTGCCCGGGGACGGCCCGCGTCGCTTCGGGAGGCACATCGAGAACCAGGAGCCGGTACTCCGCGTTCACCAGGTCGTTGGAGACGACGCGCGTGTCGTATTCCGCGGCAGTGCGGCGGGGGCTGGCCGAAAGTCCGGAATCGGGAAGCTTGGACAGCATGGATGTCCTTCGCGCTCAGCCCAGGATCAGCCTGGGCAGGAACGTCGACAAGGCCGGGACATAAGTGACTACGATGAGGGTCAGGATGTTGATCACGATGAACGGCCCGACCCCGGCAATGATCGTCGCGACCGGCTTGTTCAGCGTCGTGGACGCCACGAAGATGTCGAGCCCGAAAGGCGGCGTGATCATCCCGATGCAGATGTTCAGGCAGACAATCAGCCCGAAATGGATCGGATCGATCCCGAAGGCCTGCGCCACCGGGAACAGCGCCGGGACGAGGACGAGCAGCGCGGAATTTGGGTCGATGAACATCCCGGCGATCAGGAACAGCACGTTCACGATCAGCAGGAAGACGATCCAATTGGCCTCGATGTCCTGCATGAAGGCGATAACGAAGCCCGGCAGCTGGGCCAGCGTGATGAAATAGGAGACCAGGCTTCCCATGGCGAGCAGAACGAAGATCACCGAATTGGTGATCGCCGCCTGGCTGGCGACCCTGAACAATCCGGCGAAGCTCAGTTCGCGGTAGACGACCGTCTCCACCAGCAGAGCATAGACGACGCTGACGGCCGCAGCCTCCGTCGCCGTGAAGATGCCGCCATAGATGCCGCCGAGGATGATGACCGGAAGCCCGAGCGCCCATCCGGCGCTGCCGACCGTCCTGAGGCGCTCGCTGAGAGGCGGCGGCGCTGTCCCGACCCGCTTCGATCGGATGCTGTCGAGCATGACATAGGCAGAGAATGCGAGGGCCAGGAAGATCCCGATCACCAAGCCCCCGGCAAACAGGCCGGTGATGGACGTGCCGGTGAGCCAGCCATAGATGATGAGGGTGATCGACGGCGGGATCAGCAGCGCCGTTTCGGCCGACGCCACGATCAATCCGAGCGAGAAGCGCTCGCGATAGCCGGCCTTGATCAGCTCCGGATACATGATTCGCCCAAGTGCGGCGACCGTCGCCGGAGCGGAGCCCGAGACGGACCCGAAAGCCGCGCAGGCGGCGATGGTCGTATGGCCTATGCCGCCGGACCGATGACCCAAGAACACCTTGACGAGATTTGCAAGGTCGCGCGCGATGCGGCCGCTTGCCATGATCTCCGCCGCAAAAATGAAGAACGGGATCGCCAGGAGGGTGGAGTGGTTCACGCCCCCGACGATCTTCTGGCCGATGACGACGTTGGGCAGCCCGGAAAAGAACAGGTATTTCGTGATCAGCCCCGGGATACCCAGCACGAGAAGCATCTCGAAGCCGAGGAACAGAAGCGCCATCGCAAAGATGAAGATGCCGGCGACGAGCACGGGCTACCTTTCCGGCGCGGAGGACGCCGGGTCCGGCTCGGAAAACACCGCTTCGCTGAACCACCGTTCGTCCAGAAGCCCGAAAAGGCTCGCCGCATAGCGCAGCGCCAGGAGCGCGAAGCCCACCGGCAGCGCCAGATAGAGGAGCCCCGCGGAAATGCCCAGCGTCGGACTGCGTTGTCCCGTCGCGAAGATGAGCCGGGTAATCTCGATGCCGATCCAGGCGACATAGAGGCAGAATGCCAGCCCGGCGATGTCGATGCACTTGCGGAGGACCTGCTGAAGGCCCGGACCGAGGCGATCGAGATAGGCGGCCATCGCGATGTGCTTGCCCTGCTGCAGCGCGATGCCCAGTCCGAGAAAGATCATCCAGACGAGGAGATAGCGTGTCGCTTCGTCAACCCAGGCGATGTTCTGGGCGAGGTCCGGCGACACTTCGCGCAGAAGCACCGCGCCGCTGTAGAAGACGACCATCACCAGGAGGATCGTCCCAAGCAGCGCCTGTTCGAGGCGCGCGAGCCACCGCAACCCAATGGACATCGTGTGCTTTCCAGCGAACAGCGATCAAGCCGGGGCGCGAGACGCCCCGGCTTGGACCCGGATCATCCGCCGACGACCTGCTCGTATTGCTGTTCGTAGGTCTCGATGATCTTCTGACCGGCTTCCCCGGCGGGCTGGAGGTAGGCGTCGCGCGCGCGGGGATACATCACCTCGCGGAGGCTGGCGCGCTCCGCCTCGGTCAGCTCGCGGACATTCATGCCGCCCACGGTCAGGGCTTCCAGGGCCTTGTCCTGCGACGCCTCCTTGATCTCTTCCACCTGCGGACGGATTTCCTCGAACGCCTCGGCGATGACCTGACGGTGCTCCTCCGGGAGAGAGTTCCACCAAGCGGGATTGAAGAGCACGACATCCTCGTTGGCGCCGTGACCGGAGACCAGCAGATTGTCTTGGACCTCGTTGTACTTCATCGTGGCGATCGTATCGAGGGCGTTTTCCTGGCCGTCGACGACGCCGGTCTGCAGTGCCGTGTAGAGCTCGCCGAAGGGCAGCGCCACTGCGGAGGCGCCGACTGCATTGAACTGCTCCATGAGCACGGGCGAATCCATTACCCGGAAGCGCTGGCCGCCGAAGGCCTCAACGTTGTCGAGCGGCTTGTTGGACGTGAAGCTCTTGCGGCCATTCGGCCAGATTGCGACCGCTTCGAAGCCGAGCGGCTCGAAGCTGGCAAGTACCGCTTCGCCGAAGGCGCCGTTACGAAGGTCGGCCGCTTTTTGGAGGTCGGCGGGGTAAAGGAAGGGAATATCGAGCACGGATACCGCAGGATTGAACCCGGCGAGGAAAGCCGCCGGCGAGACCGTTCCTTCCATCAGGCCGAGTTGCACGCCTTCGTTCATCTCGCGCGCCTGGCCGAGCTGCCCGGCCGGGAAGAGCTGGAATTCCACCGCGCCGTTTGTCCGTTCCTTCACCAGCTGGGCGACTTTCTCAAGCCCCTGGTGGCGAGCCTGCTGTGCCGATTCCAAATGCCCGATGCGGGCAGTGAACTCTTGGCTGGACGCTGTTTCTGCGAGAAGCGCCGCTGCGGTAAGCAGGCCGAGGCTGCAGGCGAATCGCAGAGCGGTCATGAACGTTTCCTTGTTAGAAGTGGAGGCCCAAGCACGAAAGATGCTAGTGGAAATCGAGTCAAGCATAATCCAAAAGCTGACGGATCTTATGGATGATACGCTCGCTTCGGCGACGTTGGAGGGCATACCATAGCGCGGGCCCTCGCGACATCTGGGATCACCGGCCGCGCATGAAGGAGGTGCCGGCCATGCAGGGCATCTTTCCCAATGCGGCCTGCCGCCCGCCCCAACTCGGGGCGATGAGGCGGAGAGGCGCGAGCTCCGGTGCCTAACTGAGGTGGCGGAACTTTTTGGGACGCGGGCCGCTCTCGCCACGTTTGCTTGATGGGGCTCATGGGTCAAGCGGTCGTCGCGATCTGGAATGGCATCAAGCCGGAAGGGCGAAAAGATTTTTACGAGTGGCACAGTCGCGAGCATATGCCGGAGCGGGCCGCGGTCCCCGGTTTCCTCAGGGGCCGCAGAATGATTGCCGAACGCGGCGCTCCCGAATGGTTTACTCTCTACGAGGTGGCTCGTCCGGCAACGCTTGCCTCACCCGATTACCTGGCGCGGCTAAACAACCCGACCCCGTGGACGCGGCGGGTTCTTTCTAGGTTCACCGATGTCACCCGTTCCCTGTGTCGGGTCGTGACGTCCATGGGACCCGGGATGGACGGCTATACGGCCACGCTCCGCTGCGGCGCGGCTTCGGGTGAGGGAGCGAAGCTTGAGCGGCGCTGTTCCGAGCTGGTTACGAGGCTGAGCGAGAGACCCGGGATTCATGGCGCCCATCTTTGCCGCTTGGACGCAGAGGCAAGCCTGATAACCACCGAAGAGCAAAAGTCGCGGCCGGGCTGCACCCTAAGCGCCGATTTCGTTTTGATGTTCGAATCGTCTCAACGGGAGCCGCTCGAATGTATACTTACGGACGAATTGAGCCGGGAGCATCTCCTTCGCCTCGGAGCTGCGGCCCAAGAACCGCTTGAGCTCGGAATATACCGTCTGGAGTTCGTCTGCGAGAAGGGACCGCATGTTACCGAACTCTTCTGAACCCGCCGGAACAGGTTACTCATGTGCCGCTGGGCGGCTCCAAAGCGCTTGTCTGCCTCGGTCTTGCGCGTTGCCCATCACCGCTGGGTAGATGCGAGCGGTACCACGTTCAGCTTATAAAATCGCGAGTTGCGCACTTTGCTAATCAAATGAGGCCTTTGGCGGCAGCCCGAACAGAAGGGTGACGGAGAAGCGACCTGCTCGCCCTTGTTCAGGTAGACCCTGGTGAGCCACGGTTCGCGAGACGTTTCTGGTGTCTTATTTGGGTTTGACCTCTAGGTTCTGAGACGGTACGGCAACTCATTCTAGAGCCAAATGAAGATACTGCGGCACCGTGATGGCCACCATTGGATACGCGCGCGTCAGCACGACTGAGGTAGCCCCGTAATTGCCCGGTCAGGGCCTCGCACTTGGATAGGTGTGAGTAGTATGCCGGACCCTATGACCAGCACGTATGACGCGTCGAAAGCCGCTCCGACAGTCGGAGCGCCGTCAGCAACGCATGCTTGAGATCGGTGGCGTTGTTGACCTTTCTGATGCCGCCGCCGGGCAGACGGATTGCGTCGTGGATCATGGCCGCCGGCACCCCTGAGCCCCCATGCAGCACGAGATGGACGGGGGTCAATTGGCGGATCGCCTGGAGGCGCGCAAGTTCGACGCGGGGTTCGCGGGTCGTGTAGTAGCCATGCGCGGTCCCCACCGCGACGGCCAATGCGTCGACCCCTGTTTCGATACAAAGCGTTGCTCCTCCGCCGGATCGGGTAAAATGCTCCTCGTCCTCGTCGATGACGAGTCCGCCCGAGTCTGCTGCGAGTAGCGCGGCACACAGAAACACGACCCGCTCCGCACGTCGCTCGTCAAATGCCTCCGCTGCTGTGGTGTGCTTCGGCGTTCCGCTTAGTATCCATTCCGGGCCAGCCGTTCCAATTCCGGGCGGGACAAGGATGCCAGGTCGAGTGCGGGAAGCAGGTCGTTGTCGGCGCCGAGATCGCGGCCATAGGCGGCGGAGAGGATTGCAATCCCCGCTTCGTGAAGATAAGCGGGGCGCCCCACTAGGCGTCCGAGAAGCGTTGTCGGCACGAGGCCGAAGGGCACGTCCTCCAGCACGTAGCGGGAGGTGAGCGTGGTCGGCCCGGCGCCGCCGCGGCCCTGGCGATGCATCTCTTGGTTCATCTCCGAAACGCTGGCCATCGGCACGTGGAACGACAGGGAGAAATGTTCCAGGACGGTGCGGACGGAAAGCCCGAACGCGGCGGCGATCGCCAGCCGCTCCGCGTCGAGGGCCTCAATCAGCCGGCCGACCGCCGGGGTGACGTTCTCGCCCTGGCCCCAGGTCTCGCCGCGCTCCATTCGGGTGAGGTTGCAGAGCGCGATGCCGAGATGGTTCTGCGGATTAAGGTTGCTCAGCGCGATGGCAAGAAGGCCGTCGCGCCTGACGAAGCGGTCGCCAAACAGGCTGACGCAGACGCCGATGCCCAGTTCAGTCGCCGAATTCGGGAGAGCCGCCAGATCGACTTTCTGGCGGACGGTGGCGACGTTGACCGATGTCGGGCCAAGCTGCCGGCCGGTCGTCACGGTAGTGCCCCAGACAATGATGGGCGCCTGCACGCCGCGCGCTGCCAGAAGCTTCGACAGGTAGAGAGCGCCGAAGGACGAATGCGAGCTGATGATCACCGGCTGCGCCTCGCGGATATGCGGAGCGGCCAAGTCCATCACCGCCTTGTGGCCGTAGCCGGGCAGCGCGATCATCACCGCATCGGAATCGCTCACCGCCTCGGCGCAGCTTCCGGCGATGCGCGGGCGAAACACCCCCTCGATCGCTCCGCTGGCGATGAGCATCTCGCCGACCTTGAGCGCCCTCGTCCGCTCGCCGGACGGCGACCACAGCATCGGATCGTGTTGGGCCCGGGCCGTGTAGGCCGCCGCTCCGAAGGCGATGGCGCCGGCGCCAAGAATGCTGACCCTCATGGTGACGTTCTTCCTCCGGGAAACTTGAATCGCGGGAGCGAGCCTTTTTGACGGGAACCCGCACTCTGCTAACCAGCGATGGCGCTCAAACTGCCGGAGGAACGCAACTGCCGCCACGCATTTTGCGAATGGAAACTTGCGATCCGGCGGCCTATTCGCCAGGCTCCTCGGGTGCTACAGCAATCTGACCGGCGGGGACAAGGAGCAATGGGCGCCCGGCCCGGCTTCGCGGCGCGCCCGCGACTGGCCGACGCCCGATGATGGTCCTTCGAGGTATGCTAACGGGAGACGCGAAATGAAAGACTTCAGAGCTAGCCGCAGGTCCGTGCTGAAGGTGCTTGGCGGCGGGGCGGGCATGCTCGCCATGCCATATGTGATCCGGCCTCGGCCGGCATGGGCGCAGGACAAGGTTCTCAACATCACCACCTACGACAAGTTCATCCCGCCGGATTTCGTCGACAAGTTCCAGTCGGATACCGGCATCACCGTTCAGATCCGCCTGACCGACGATCAGGGCAAGCAATACAATCTGGTCGCGGCGGAAGGCGGCAATCCGACGACAGACATCGTGACGGTCGCGGGCCACCGGTTCTCGCAGTGGGTGACGGCCGATCTGCTCACGGCGGTCGACACCGACCGCATTCCGAACTGGAAGACGCTTAATCCGGCGTATCAGAACGCCGAGTGGCTCAAGATCAACGGCAATGTTTATGGCCTGCCGATCCTTGCCGGCTTCGAGGGCCTCGCCCGCAACACCGAATACACCAAGGCTTCCGACAGCTGGGGCATCATGTTCGACCCGGAATACAAAGGCCTCACGTCGTACATCGTCAGCGACTTTCTGTCCGTGACGATGCTTTACCTCGGCGACGACGGCGACTTCGTAACCTATACCGACAAGCCGGAAGTGGCGCAGGCGGCGACCAATAAGGCCCGCGACTACCTGATCGAGCACAAGGACATGGTCAGGAAATACTACGACGCCGGATCGGAAGTGCAGCAGATGTTCATCAACGAGGACATCTATGTCGGCCACTCCTGGTCGGGTCCGGCCACCAAGCTGATTCTCGACGGACACCCGATCGAGCTCTCGGTGCCGAAGGAAGGGAGCTACGGATTCATCTACTCGCTTAATGTGGTGAAGAACGCGCCCAACGAGGAGAATGCATTCAAGTTCCTGGACGCGCTTCTGCAGTCGCCGGAGGTCGGCGCCGCCATGACGCGCGCCTCGGGCTTCAACTCGACCTTCGCCGGCGTGGAGAAGGTTTTCGGCGAGAGCGAGCGCAAGGCCCTCACTCTCCCGCAGGAGCAGCTGGAGCGTCTCCGCTTCTTCGTGTCCGACAATCGCGACATGAAAAACGAAATGATCGACCGGGCCACGGCCGAGGTCAAAGCCGCCTGAAGAGTTCGGAATCGGTAGGCAGCAGGCATGGACGACGGCGCGCTTCCGGTCGGCGGCGGTCGGGCCGAGGTGACACGATCCATAGCGCCGCGCTATGCGACGCGTCTGGGTGCGGTCGTCAACTCGGCGCCCTACCGCCATACGATCGGCGCTCTCGTCGCGACCCGAGGACGGCGCCTTTTCCTGCTGGCCGCCGTTCCCCTCATCTGGATGGTCGGCTTCCATATCGGTCCGATCTTCCAGCTGGTGCGCATCAGCTTCCTACCGAACTACCCGGTAGCGCATGCGGACGACTTACCTTTGACGTTGGCGAATTACAGCCTGTTCTTCCGAGAGCACCTCTATTTCCTGCCCTTCATCCGCAGCCTCGTCTTCTCGACGCTGGTGACCGCCGCCACGCTCGTCGTTGTCTATCCGGTCGCTTACTACGTCGCGAAGATCGTCAGGCCGGCGGGGCGCACCCGGGCCCTCTTGCTTCTGTTGATCCCCTTCTGGGCCGGAGAGGTCATCCGAACCTTTTCGGTCATCATGCTTCTGTCCAATCGCGGCGCCTTGAACATGCTCTTGCGCGAGGTGGGCCTCATCGATCGGCCGATCCCGATGCTCTACAATTACTTTTCCCTTGGCGTCGGCATCATCTATCTCGTCTGCCTCTATATGCTGCTGCCGCTCTACGCGGCGATCGAGAAGATCCCCAACCATCTCCTCGATGCCGCCGCCGACCTCGGCGCCGGGCCGTTCACGCGCTTCCGCCGCATCATCCTGCCGCTTTCGCGCGACGGCATCGTCGCGGGGTGCAGCCTCGTGTTTCTGACCTGCACTGGCGTTTTCGCGACGCCGATCCTGCTCGGCGGCCCCAACACCGTGCTGTTCACCGAGACGATCTCCAGCTTCTTCCACGGCGCCAGCGACAAATGGCCGACCGGCGCGGCCTTCGCCACGATCATGCTCGTCGCCTCGCTGGCGGCGGCCGGCCTGTTCATGAAGATCGTCGGCGGCCGCTCGACGCGACTGATGTGATGGCGGCGCGCTCCCTCTTCGCGGACGGCCCGCGCACGACGCTGACGGCGTTCTACTGGGTTTTCGTGCTCTACCTGCTCGGCCCGCTGACGCTGATGTCGCTGATGAGCTTCAAGGACGCCAACTTCATCGCCTTCCCCATCGAGAATTGGACCTTGAGATGGTACGCCGCCGTGGTCCAGGACCAGACCTTCCTCTCGGCGTTCGGCTATACGGCAGGCATCGCCGCGGCGGTGACGGTCGCCGCGACGATCCTCGGGGTCTGGATCGCGCTCCTGATCGCCGCGGAGGCAACCTGGGGCCGCGCGACCCTGTTCGGGCTCGCCTGCCTGCCGGCCGTCGTGCCGGGAATGATCTCGGCGATCTCGCTGCGCATCTTCGTGCGGACGCTCGATATCCAGCCCGGCACCGGCGCCATCATCTTGGGCCATACGGTGCACGCCGTGCCGTTCGTCGTCGTCATGGTACTGACGCGGCTGCGGTCCATGCCCAGCAACATGATCGACGCAGCGCGCGATCTCGGCGCCGACGAGATCGTCGCGTTCTGTCGCGTCACGCTGCCGTTCCTCGGCCCGGCCCTGATTGGCGGAGCGATCTTCGCGGCTCTCCTCAGCGTCGACGATTTCGTCCGCTGCTTCTTCCTCGGCGGCTACCGGCCGACGCTGCCGGTGCTCATTTTCACCAAGGTGCAGGGCGGCATGTCGCCGGAGATCAACGTCATGGCGACGCTGGTGCTGATCGTCACCGCCGGAATCGGCCTCTATGCGGAGCGGCTCACCCGCC
>JACCSN010000859.1 GCA_013812985.1 Hyphomicrobiales bacterium
CGCCGCTCGGCGTCCTCGATCTGGGCGCGAGGCGCCATGTCGACCGGCGCCTCATAGGCGATGTTGACCATGTCCTCGCCGATGGTGATCAGGTTGCGGCGGATCGACAGGTCGTAGATCGTGCGGCCGTAATCCTCCGAATTGATGATGGTCGTCGCCTCATAGGCGAGGCGCGCGAGGTATTCGGCGACGCTGATCTCGCCGACGCGGTCGTTCTCCTTCAGGAAGCTCTTGATGGTGCGCGGGTCGGCGACCTTGCCCAGCCGGATGAGCTGGGAGCTCTTCTCATAAATCTGCCGGTGCAGCGGATCGTAGAAATGCGCCGGCTCAAGGAAATCGGAAACGCGGTAGAAAGCCTCGTTGTTGATGAGGATGGCGCCCAGGAGCGCCTGCTCCACCTCGATGTTATGCGGGCTTTGCCGATGGATCGGCTCGTCTTCAGGGGCAAGGGCGTGGGCGAAGGACATCTCTGATTCGGGGCTGGTTGCGTTCCCCCATAGGCCCCGCGTCCGGCGATTGACAGGCGACGATCCGCGCGGCGTGAAAGCACGCCCGTTATTCCCACTACGCAAGCGGCGCGCCTGCGGCGACTTGATTCGCGCGCGATTCTATTCGCCCGCGAGCCGGAACGATTCGTTCCGACGACGCTCGGCGTTCAGCTCCGCTTCCGCCCTGAACATGTAATCACGGGTCAGCGGAACAGACGTCCTGCTCCTGGCCAGCTGGATCTGGAACACCATCATGGAGCCCTCACGGAAAGCGGCTTCCGAGCCGGCGAGATAGAAGTCCCACATCCGGCAGAAGCGCTCGTCGTAGATCCGCGCCGCCTCCTCCCACCGGTCGCGGAACCGCTCACGCCAGGCCTTGAGCGTTTCGGCGTAATGCAGCCGGAGAACCTCCACATCGGTGACATAGAGGCCGACAGGCTCGATCGCCTTGAGGACCTCCGACAGCGCCGGAATGTAGCCGCCGGGAAAAATGTACTTCTCGATCCAGGGATTGGTGGCGCCGGGCGGCTCGAAGCGGCCGATGGCGTGAAGCACCATCGATCCGTCAGGCTTCAGCAGCCTTGCCACGGTGCGGAAGAACTCGCCGTAGCGGGCGACGCCCACATGCTCGAACATGCCCACGGAAACGATGCGGTCGAACGTCCGGTCGAGCCCGCGATAATCCTGCAGCTCGAAATGCACATGGCGTTCAAGCCCGTTGTCGCGCGCCCGCTGATTGGAGACGCGGTGCTGCTCGGATGACAGCGTGACCCCGGTCACATCCACCTCGGCGTTCTCCGCCAGATAGAGCCCGAGCCCGCCCCAGCCGGAGCCAATGTCGAGCACGTTCTGCCCCGGCTTCAGGTCGAGCTTGGCGGTGAGGTGCCGCTTCTTGGCCCATTGCGCCTCGTCGAGGCTAGCCCCAGGCGTCTCGAAATAGGCGCAGGAATATTGCATGTCCCGGTCGAGGAAGAGGCGGTAGAGGCGTTCGTCGAGATCGTAATGGTGGGCGACGTTGCGCCGCGCCTTGAGCGGCGTGTTGTTCTGCACCCACCGCCGTCCGGCGAAGCGCAGCCGCGCCAGGGCGGCGACGAATGGGACTTCGCGGAACCTAGCCCAGTTCTCATTCGCGAGCAGCAGGAAATCGAGCAGCGTGTCGTCGGGGAACTCGATCCCGCCATCCATGTAGGCTTCCCCGAGCGCCAGTTCCGGATTGCGGAGAAGCGCACGCTCGGCGCGTTCGTTCCTGAAGAGAATGGCGGCGGAACGCCCATCGCCTTCGCCGTAGCGGGACACGCTGCCGTCGGCCCAGGTCACCTGCAATCTGCCTTGCCGGAACACCCGAGCCATCAGTCGATCGAGATGGCGCTTCATTGTCACACCCCCGTCGCATGAACACACGACGGCGCATTGAAATCCCGTTTCGGTCGGGGTGCAAGAACCACTGCTTCAAAGCCGCGCATTCAGAAGAGCTTGCGCAGCGCGCTGGACAGGTTGACGAGGCTCAGGCGCTACCGAACTGTCACGCTGGTGCGCGCCCCATCCCGACCCTCCGGGCTCGGAATTTATCAGGCGTCGGCGGGCGAACGTGGACTTGCTCGCCGGCGCTTCACCTCAGTTCTGTGGGAAAGAAACGAGGGGCGACCCTCATGCCCCTCAATCATCGTCGGCAGTCGAGCTTACCGCTCCTCCTCCGGCTCGGCGGCGGCGCCAGCGATGTCGTCCATAGCCGCGCCTTCAGGCTCTTCCGGCTCTTCGGCCTCCGCTTCCTCACGGAAGAAGCTGCGGCCCGTCAAGTCCTCGCCGCTCGCCTGCCGCTCCGCCTCATCGGCCGAGCGAGCCACATTGATCGTGATCGGCACCTCCACCTCCGGGTGCAGCGTGATCATGATCTCGTGCAGCCCGATCGACTTGATGGCGCGATCGAGCCGCACCTGGCTACGCTCGACGCTGAAGCCGCCGGACTCCGCCACTTCGGCGATGTCGCGCGTCGAGACGGAGCCGTAGAGCTGGCCCGTCTCGCCGGCCTGCCGCAGGACCGCGAAAGTTTGCCCGGAGAGCTTCTCGGCGACGCCTTCGGCTTCCTTGCGGGCCTCCAGGTTGCGCGCTTCGAGCTGCACCTTGTCCCGGTCGAAGCGCTTGCGGCTCGCTTCATTGGCCCTGAGCGCCTTGCCTTGCGGCAGGAGGAAATTGCGCCCGTAGCCGTCCTTCACGCGGACCACATCGCCCATCTGGCCGAGCTTCGCCACGCGCTGCAGAAGAATCACTTCCATCTTTGTCTCCTTGCTGTCCCGCCCCTCGACTCCGAGAATTGCGGTTAGGGGCGCCTTCCGGTGGAAGGGCCAACCCCAGCGAACTCAGCACGTAGGGTGGGCAAAGCGCGGCGTGCCAACCAATCACCACGTGGGCACGGCGCGAAGACGCGCCCTTGCCCACCCTACCGCAGCACGTACGGCAGGAGCCCAAGAAAGCGGGCGCGCTTGATGGCCCGCGCCAACTCGCGCTGCTTCTTGGCGGACACGGCGGTGATGCGCGACGGCACGATCTTGCCGCGCTCGGAAATGTAGCGCTCCAGGAGCTTGGCGTCCTTGTAGTCGATCCTGGGCGCACCTTCGCCGGAGAACGGGCAGGTCTTGCGGCGCCGATGGAAGGGCCGGCGCGTCGGCATTTGTGCGATATCAACCATCGGTCCTACTCCTCGTCGTCATCGCGGCGGCGTTCGCGGTCGCGCCGGCGGCGCTCGTCGCGCTCTTTCTTCTGCATCTGCACGGACGGCTCGTCCTCAAGCCCCTCGACCTTGACCGTCAGGAAGCGCAGGACATCCTCGTTGATGCCCATCTGCCGCTCCATCTCGGCCACCGCCGCATGGGGAGCGTTGATATTCATCAGCGTATAATGCGCCTTGCGATTCTTCTTGATGCGGAACGCGAGGCTTTTCAGGCCCCAATATTCCGCCTTGCTGACAGAGCCGCCGCCGGACTCGATCAATCCCTTATACGTGTCGACGAGCTCGTCAACACGCTGGCCGGACACATCCTGCCGAGCCAGGAAAACATGCTCGTATAGCGCCATGCTTCTCTTGCCTTTCCGTCATTGACCGGCGCGGCGCGGAGCCTCGTCGAAGCCTCGTGCGGCCCATTGATGAAATGGCGCCCCGCGGAAAGGCCCGAATCGTCTTCGAGAGCGGAGACACCGGAAACCGAATCCCTTGTGGATCCTGCGGGCCAATAACTGGCGATCGTCCCGCTTTCCGTTCAGCCCCCAGCCGAAGCCGGTCGTGAAGGGTCGCTATGTAGACGATCCCATCGGCGCTTTCAACTCGCGCCGATGTCCCGCTGAATATTTTCCACGAATCAGATGCGCTTGGGCTCGAACAGTTCGACCAGGTTGCCGGAGGGGTCCTCAAGCAGGATTTGCTTGCCGCCCTGACCGATCACGATCTCGTTGCGAAATCGACTTCCGGCGTTCTTCAGCGTTCCGACCAAAGTCTCCAAATCGTCGACCTCGATCTGTATCCGATTCCAGCCGCCAGGCGCGGGGAACTCTCCATCGGGCATCGCCTGGCCGGCCCCTCCACCTCCTGCGGGCTGGTTCAACAACAGCCGGAGGTCTCCACGCGCGATCATTGCAAAGCCGGGCGCCGGGCGCATCTCCACCGTGAAGCCGAGCTGCCCGGCGTAAAACGAGACCGCAGCGTCCACATCATTGACGATATATCGCACAGACGCAACCATTGCCGCCTCCTCGGATTCGGTGGATCAGGAGACAGCCAGCGGAGGCGGGCGTCAACGGCGGCTCATCGAGGCTTCCCGACTCCTTCGTGTTCGCTGACCGCGCCACAAAGGCGCCAGGAGAACGCTGCGGCGCGACCAAGGCGGCGCGGTCAGGCGGTTCCGAGAGCTCGGGATCGCCAGCGTTCAGGCCCGGAGATTGGAAGTACGCCGTATGTTATTCCGCCAGCGTTGTGAAGGAGCCGAGCCCCGCGACCAATTCCGAAACGTCGCCGTCGGCGCTGTCCACCGCGAGAGCGACGGCGAAGATCAGCGGCTCGACCGCGGTCAGGACGAGATCGACGTCATTGATCCGGCACTGATGGACGAGCTCGTGCAGGGAGTCGCGCTTTTCCGCAACCTCTCCCTCATATGAATGCGCGACGATGATCGCGGCGGCCTCGCTGCGCCGCAACGTGTGGACGATCCCGAATCCGATCAGCCACGGGCCGAGATCGAGGAAACGCCCGGCCACCAGCGTCCCGGCGGATGAACTCGCCGCAAGCCCGTTGTCCCTGATGAGTAGCTGGCGTCCCTCGTCTAGGAGATCCTTGACGTGGACGCAGCCATCGGCGCCGCAGGCTTCCACTTGAAAGACGGAGAAGAACGCGTCGGGCAGCTTGGTCGCGATCGACTGTTCGAGCCTATTGCCTTTCGTCGCGGCCTTCGCGGCGAGGCGATCGATCGCGCGCTTCCGGGACGTCCTGACGAACGGGTCGCCTGGGCGTGAATAAAGCGAAGCGTCCAGGATGAGGTTGAGGGCGCTCTCCGTCGGCTCTCCCATGACCCGGAGAACCTCGTAGCCAAGTTCGATGTCTTTCTTGGTTAGCTTGTCCGTGCACCGGCCGAGCACCCGATTGAAGGCTTCGCGGACGGCTGGGTAGTCAAACACCGCGGGATCGGCTGGGGCGCCTTCGAACGTGTCGCGATTCGCCGCCGCTCTTCCACGCATCTGGAACCTCGCTGTTCGGGCCACCCTCGAAGCATAGCACCCTGGCGGGATCAGCGCCGTGGCGGCCGCGGACTATCCACATCTGAATTATGAGCTTGCGCTTGCCTGCTCCGAGCAGGACATCGCCCAGACCGAGAGATCGGCGATCTTCTCCTTGACTTGCCGGCGCTCGCTCGTTGTGGATTGCCGTTCGCGCCGGCGATACAGGATTGGGAATGACGGCTGCTTTCATCTTTCCGGGCCAAGGGAGCCAGGCGGTCGGCATGGGCCGAGCTTTGGCCGAGGCGTTCCCGGCCGCCCGCGCCGTGTTCGAAGAAGTCGACCAAGCGCTCGGCGAGAAGCTGTCCGCGATCGTCTGGGAAGGGCCGGAAGACGAGCTCACCCGAACGCGCAACGCCCAGCCGGCGCTGATGGCGGTGAGCATGGCCGCGCTGCGGGCGCTTGAGGCGGAAGGCATCAGCCTCAAGGATTCGGCAGCCTTTGTGGCGGGGCATTCGCTCGGCGAATACTCGGCGCTCGCCGCGGCGGGCAGCCTGGCGGTCGGCGACACGGCGCGGTTCTTGCGGCTGCGCGGCGACGCCATGCAGTGCGCCGCGCCGGAAGGGCAGGGCGCCATGGCCGCCTTGCTCGGGCTCGACCTGGAGCCGGTGCGCGAGATCGCCAGAGAGGCGGCGGGCGCGGACGAGGTCTGCGCGGTCGCGAACG
>JACCSN010000874.1 GCA_013812985.1 Hyphomicrobiales bacterium
CGGCCCGAGCATCGCCGCGCTCGGCTTCGCCCTCTTCGCCCTGCCGGGTATCGGCGGCAGCTTTTGGACCACCTTCTTTCCGGCGACCGTGGTGCTCGGTCTCGGCATGGCGATCACCGTCGCGCCACTGACGACGGCGGTGATGAGCGCGGTCCCGACGCGCCATGCTGGAGTCGCCTCCGGCATCAACAACGCCATCTCCCGCACTGCCGGTCTGCTCGCGATCGCCCTCTTCGGCATCGTCATCGCCACCACCTTTGGCGATCGACTCGAGCGCCGCCTGGCCGACCTCGAACTCCCCGCCAGCGCCCGCCAGGAGATCGCGGCGCAGGAGAATCGCCTCGCCGGGGCGGAGCCACCAGCCACGCTCGACACCGCCACTCAAGCGGCCGTCGCCCGCGCCATCGACGAGTCGTACGTCGCCGGATTCCGGGTCATCATGTTGCTCGGCGCCGGCCTCGCCCTCGCCAGCGCCGGCATGGCCGCCTGGCTGATCGACGGCAAGCCACGGGCCGAGCCGGACCCACCGGCGGGCGATTAGGCACGGCACGAGGGCACGGCGGTAACCGCCGCTGACCCGCGGGCCGCCACCCGGTGAGTCGGCAGGGCGCCAGCAGCGACGAAGTGAGCCGTCGGCTCGCGGAGAGAGCGGGGCATCTTTCGGGGAGCGGCGGCCGGTCGGGCATCAGTCCAGGCAGGGCGGTACCGGTATGGGGCGTGATGGGAAGCGAGCGGATCGAGAAGAACGCACGGGCTCCATTATTTTAGGAGCGAGTTGACCGAGCTGCGCCAGAGCAGGGGGGCAAGGAGAGTTCGATGGCGCTGATGATCAAGCAACTCTCACTTTTGCCTGCCCCCCTACAACGCCGCGTCCACCAGGTAGCAACGAAACACCCCCGGCGACTACTGACCGCCGAAGATGACAACGCTGTCAAGGGGGAATATGCGAGAGGTGGTTTCCATAAGAGGCCAGCCTATTGAAAAAGTAACCGACTGTGCCCCCAGCGGGCTCGCTCGGCGGCGCGGTCTGCTGGGGGCGTGGCTCGCTCGGTGGCTATTGATTACGAGATCGGAGCGTTGGTGCTCGGGATGACGCCAAGCTGCTGCATGAGACTCATCATGTTGAACTGCCCACGGAACTCGGTGATCTTGCCGTCAGCGATGCGGTAGAAGACGACCCCCGGCACCACCACCTGTTTGCCAGTCGCAGGGATGCCCTGGAATGCGCCCTGGTGCGTGCCCCGACCCGTCCAGCGTTCGGCCACGCGGTCCCCCTCTACGAGCATCTCCTCGACGGTCGAGTGCCAGTCGGGGAACGCTGCCCGAATCGTGGTGGCGACTGCCTTGAGATCCTCGGGGGTCCCCGCCACTGGTTCGTGGATGACTGCATCGCGGGTCATCAGCTCATCCACCGCGGCCAGATTTCCACGGCTCCAGAACTGATCGACGAACTGGCGCACCAACGCCTTGTGCGCCTCAGCTTGCGTATTCGTGGTCATGAAAGCCTCCTCATCTGCGCGACGACGCGGCACCTGCCGGTCGTATCCAGACCACGATGCGCCTCTCACCGCTCCCAGGCCATACCACAGGTCTGGTATGTCTCGCGGCGCGTTGGGCCGTTACACTGGCAAGGTTGGCGGGAGGATTCCATGGACCACAGTGCCGCGGCACGACGAGTCGAGCAGGACATCATTCGCCTCTGCCACGCCGGCCTGGACTCGCGTGCGCTTCGGGTCGAGACGCTGCGCCGGCTGCGCAAGATCGTCCCGGTCGACGCGGCCTTCTGCGCCACCGTCGATCCGGCGACGCTGCTGTTCACCGGCTCGATGGTCGAGGAGATTCCCGAGCACGCCACCCCGGCCTTCCTGGCCAACGAATTTCTGCAGGACGATGTCACCAAGTTCGTCACCCTCGCACGCGCCCCTCGACCCGTCCGGAGTCTGTACGAGGCGACGCGGGACGAGCCCGAACGCAGCCCGCGGTACCGCGAGATCCTGGCCCCACTGGGGTTGGGCGATGAACTCCGGGCCGCTCTACGCACCAGGTCGGTGACGTGGGGGGTACTGTGTCTGCATCGGGAGCTGACAGGCTCCGGGTTTACGGCAGCCGAGGCCGCATTTCTGGAGCGCATTGCGCCCCACCTGGCCGTCGGTCTCCGGACAGCGCTGCTCATAGACGAAGCTACCGCCGATCCGGGGTCCGACGGACCGGGACTGGTGATGCTGACCGAGGATCTGTCGGTTGCGGCGGTGACCGCGCCGGCTGAGCGGTGGCTGGAGGAGATGAGCGACTGGCCTCGTCGAAACGAACCGCCGCAGGCCATTCGCGCGGTAGCGGCCCGGCTGCAGGCGTTGGAGCAGGTGAGCGAGGATGTGTCCGCGCAGATGCCCCGAGCACGGGTGCAGACGCGTTCCGGGCAGTGGCTGGTCCTACACGCGGCGCGGCTCTCCGGTCCCCATGGGAACGCGCAGATCGCA
>JACCSN010000894.1 GCA_013812985.1 Hyphomicrobiales bacterium
AACTGGTAGATCTGGTCGAAGGTCCCGGCCGTCGTGCCGGAATCGCCGGCCGCGGCGTAGACGAAGGTGTCGCGAGCGTTGGTGTCCGCGCCGGCGAAAAGGGTGTCCGCCCCGCCGTTGCCGCGGAGGATGTTGGCTCCGGCATTTCCGATGATCCGGCTGTCAAGATCGTTGCCGGACAGGTTCAGAGCCGTCGTCGCGGCCTGATCGAAGGCGGCGAGCGTTTCCACCGAAACGCCGGCGCGCAACGTGTAGCTGCTCAACGCCCGGACCGTATCGGCGCCCTGACCATCGGCTTCGATAACCCTATCGGTGTTCGCGCCCACGATGTGGATGTCGTTGCCGATGCCGCCGTTCGTCGTGTCCTGGCCGTTGCCGCCGTTCAGCCGGTCGTTGCCGTTCCTGCCGGTGAGGATGTTGGCGTTGCCGTTGCCGGTGATGGTGTCGTTGCCGGTCGAGCCGACGACATCCTGAAAAAGCGTCACGCCGCCGGTGCCGGTCGCGGTCCCCGCCGCGAGGTTGACGGCCGCTCCGGCGGCGCCGAAGGTCGAATAGTCCAGCTTGTTGTGCGCCCCGCCGCCGCCGCTCGAGGCGCCGATGATGACCGAGCCGGACCCGATGCGGAGGGTATCGTCGCCGTTGCCGAACTGAATGGCCGTCCCGCCGCCGCCGGTGATCGTGCCGTTGTTGACGATGAGGTCGTTAAAATTGCTGATGATGCGGATGCCGATCGAGTTCGTGCCCTCTATCAGGCCGTTGTTCGTGATGGTCGTCCGGAACGGCGCCGGCCCTTGCGAACTGTCGTCGATAAGGATGCCGAGGCCCAAGCCGCGGATCGTTGCGCCGGAATGATTGGTGAACGACCCGCCGCCGGCGGCGACGCCTTCGCTGGTGTTCGGCAGGCCGTCGGAGCCGTGGCCGCCGGCCCCCGTTCCCTGAATAATGCCGTAATTGACGATGGTGGCCTGCCCGTCGATGTCGATGCCGTCGCCGTCGCCGTCGTTGGTCCCGTCCTGCACGCCGCCGGGGCCGTTGATGTCGGAGCCAGCGCTGTTGCTGAAGGCGCCCGTGATCGTTCCGAAATTGGCGACGGTAGCGGACCCGTCGGCGCCGACGCCCGAGCCGTTCCGCCCGGTGATGGTCGCGTCGGCGAAGTTTTGCAGGGAGATGCTTGAGCCGACGCCTGCGTTGACGCCATGGCGGTCGCCGGAGATCGAGCCGCTCCCGCTGTTGAAGACGGTGCCTTGCGCGTTGTCCTCGAACTGGATGCCGTCATTATCGTCGTAGGTTCCACCGGAGCCGCCGTCGATGGTGCCGAAGTTGTCGACCCCTCCGGAGCCGCCGATTCGGATGGCGTCGCTGTTCACCGACCCGATCGTGCCGGAATTGTCGATATCGGCGAGGAAGCTCCCCGCGGCCGCGGCGAAATCCAGCGCCTGCCCGTCGGTTGAGGTGATCGAACCGCTGTTCGTGATGGTCAACATGCCGCTGCTCGGCGCGACGGTCTCGCCGTCGATCTGGATCGCGTCGCTTCGCGAGCGGATAATGCCGGTCGCGGTGTTGTTGATCGTCGCGGTAAGCGAGGCGCCGACGCCGTCCTCGAAGCGGACGGCGCGGGGATTATCCTGCACGCCCGTCGCCTCGATCGTGCCGCTATTGTTGATGAGCGCGCCGTTGGTCGGCGCATCGAACTTGACCGCCTGGGCGCTGCCCGGCACCGAAAGCGCGCCTGTCGCCTGCACGGTCAAGTCGTCCGCGCCCGACATGTCGATGCGGTCGGTCTGCGTTGTCTCAGCCGAGACGAGAAAACTTGCCATGCCCTGCCTTCCCCTTTGCATGATCGGCTTAGGGCCGATGCAGCGCACTCATATGACAGGGCTCCGGCGGTTCCTCGTTCGATCTCCGACAGGACTTGTCGGTTTTGGCTGAAGCCTTGATGTCGTTGTCACAAGTCTCCGCGGAGCCGGCCGCCGCCATGATCCAGACTGGCGGCGACGCGGCACTTCAACCGGCAGCTTCGTCGCGGCCGATGGCGTGCAAACCGGCGCCGTTCCGCTTCAACCAGGCGCGGGCGGCCTGATGCTCCGGGTCAAGGCGGCGCACCAGGGCCCAGAAGGCGCGGCTATGGTTCATCTCGACGAGATGCGCCGCTTCGTGGGCGGCGACGTAGTCGAGGACGTGCGGCGGGGCGAGGATCAGCCGCCAGGAGAAGCTCAAGGCGCCGGCGCTGGTGCAGGACCCCCAGCGGCTCCGGGCGTCGCCGATGCGGATCGCGGCCGGCACCTTGCCGAGCGCCGCGGCGTGACGGCGGACGGCGGATTCCAGGTCGCGGCGGGCCTCGCGCTTCAGCCAATCGGCGACGCGGCGGGGGAGATGGGCGTCTTCGCCGGGCACGGAAAGCACCAGCGCGTCAACACTGTCCTCCAACCTGACGAGCCCGCGCCCGCCACGATGCTCGATGCGGCACGGGGCGCCGCGCAATGGGAACAGCGCGGCGTCGCGGAAAGGCGCTCCGCTCGGCCGGCGCGCCAGGCGGGCCTCCAGCCAGCCGATGTGGTCGCTGAGGAACTTCTCGCCCTGGGCGAGCGAGGTGCGGGCCGGCAGGGTAAGGACCGGGAGGCCGGACACGGCGTCGAGCCTGAGGATCAGCCGCCGGGCGCGGGCGTTGCGCTTGACCGCGACGGAGAGCTCGCGGCCGGCGGCTTGGATGCTCAGGCTCTCCGGGCCGCGCTTGAGGGCGAATCGCATGGTGCTTAATTGTGCGGAGACTTTTCGGCGAGGCAACGCCGCTTGCAATCGCGAGCGGTCGGCCGTAAAGTGTAGCTTAACAGGCGACGCTGGGGCTGGATCGATTCATGCGGATCCGCAACGTGGTCCATTAAGGCATGCGACGCTTTCTGGACAACGACGAGGTTTCGGGCCTTCCTGCTGCTTCCGTCGACAAAATTCGCAAGATCCTGACCGTCCTACAGGACATTGGCGCTCCCGAGGAACTGCAAGCTTTCCCGGGTTGGAAGGCCCATCGCCTCGGCGGCGACAAAAAGGGGGTTTGGAGCCTTACGGTGACAAGGAATTGGCGCATCACTTTCAGTGTCGACGAAACGCAAGGTGAAATCCTCGATCTAAACTTCGAAGACTATCATTAGGAGGTTCTCATGATCCGCATGGCGCAGCCGGCCCATCCTGGCCGGATTGTCAAAACGGAAATTATCGAGGCGCACGGATTATCCGTGACTGAAGCGGCGCGTGTGCTCGGCGTCAGCCGCCCGGCCTTGTCGGCCCTCTTGAACGGGCGTGCATCCCTTTCTGCTGTAATGGGTCTCAGGATCGAGAAAGCTTTCGGCGTGAAGATGGACACCTTGCTTCGCATACAGACGGCCTTCGACATCGCCGAAGCTCGCAAGACGGAATCGGACCTGAACGTTAGCCGCTACGTTGCGCGTGATGGCCATTCAACAAACGAGCCGTTCTCCGGATGATACACGCGACACGCGAGAAGAACGACTAGGGAGTTCGAACCCTTTTCACGGCTACGAAAAAAACGGGGCCTCGTGGCCCCGTTCGGTAGAGAGTCTCTGAGAGGAATTTAAGCCGCCGCTTCGCCGCTCGGACCCTCGCCGCCGGTGCGGTTGCGAAAATCCTGCAAGAAGCGGTCGAACTCCTCCTGGTCCTTCACGCGGCGCAATTCCTTGACGAAGGTGTCGAACTCGGCGCGCATCTCCTCGATCTTGCGCCGCTCCTCGTCGAGCCGCTTCAGCTCGCGCGTCCGGTATTCGTCGAAAGCAAAGTTGCCGGTGTCGCGGAACGGGCCGGCCCGGAAGGACGACGCGCGGCCGGAGAACGACTGGAACTGCGCTTTCAAATCCTGCGTCTTGCGGCCGATCTCGTCGCCCCAGATGATCCAGGCGAGCATGGCCAGGCCGAGCGGCCAGAACAGCGCGAAGCCGATGATCATCAGAACGACATTGAGCGCGGACCAGCGGCCGCGA
>JACCSN010000415.1 GCA_013812985.1 Hyphomicrobiales bacterium
TCTACGAGGTCCTCAACGATTACGTGATCGGCCAGACGCACGCCAAGAAGGTGCTCTCGGTCGCCGTCCACAATCACTACAAGCGGCTCAACCACGCCGCCCGCAACAACGATGTCGAACTGGCGAAGTCGAACATCCTGCTGATCGGCCCCACAGGCTGCGGCAAGACGCTGCTGGCGCAGACGCTCGCGCGCATCCTCGACGTGCCGTTCACGATGGCCGACGCGACGACGCTAACGGAGGCCGGCTATGTCGGCGAGGATGTCGAGAACATCATCCTGAAGCTGCTGCAATCGGCCGATTACAACGTCGAGCGGGCGCAGCGCGGCATCGTCTATATCGATGAGGTCGACAAGATCTCGCGCAAGTCCGACAACCCGTCGATCACCCGCGACGTGTCGGGCGAAGGCGTCCAGCAGGCGCTTCTGAAGATCATGGAGGGAACGGTCGCTAGCGTCCCCCCGCAGGGCGGCCGAAAACATCCGCAGCAGGAATTTTTGCAGGTCGACACCACCAATATTCTGTTCATCTGCGGCGGCGCCTTTTCCGGCCTCGACAAGATCATCTCCGATCGCGGCCGCAAGACCTCGATCGGGTTCAGCGCGCTGGTCGCGTCGCCCGATGACCGCAAGACCGGCGAGCTGTTCCGTCAGGTCGAGCCCGAGGACCTCCTGAAGTTCGGGCTGATCCCGGAATTCGTCGGCCGACTCCCCGTGGTGGCGACGCTGGAGGACCTCGACGAGACGGCGCTGGTGCAGATTCTCACGGAGCCGAAGAACGCGCTGGTCAAGCAGTACCAGCGGCTGTTCGAGATGGAGAACGTGGAGCTCAGCTTCCACTCCGACGCGCTGAACGCCATCGCCAAGCGCGCCATCGAGCGCAAGACCGGCGCCCGCGGCCTGCGCTCCATCATGGAGGCGATCCTGCTTGAAACCATGTTCGACCTGCCAGGGCTGGACGGGGTGGAGGAGGTGGTGATCTCCGCCGATGTGGTGAACGGCAATTCACGGCCCCTCTATATCTACGGCGAGCGGGCCGTGGAGGAGCACCAGAATGCCGGGCGTTCGGCCTGAAGCCGCACGCGTCGTTCGCCAGCCGGCCAGCCTGGTCGGCAGCCTTGACTTGGGTCATCCGCATTTCCACCTGAACTCCAACGCAGCGGCTCACGCTCAGACCGAGCATCATCGCCAATACCCTCCATGTCTGGAAGCGGTTTTCTCGGCAGTGAGCCACCCCTGAAATGAGAGTTGCTCGCCGGCTTTTTGCCGCCGTTCGAGCCAGATTCGAAGGAAAGACAATGACCGAAACCCCGCGTCAATCGGACCTCCCTTCCGGCGAGAGCGTCTTTCCGGTCCTGCCGCTCCGCGACATCGTCGTCTTCCCGCATATGATCGTGCCGCTCTTCGTCGGCCGCGAGAAGTCGATCAACGCGCTGGAAGAGGTGATGCAGGCCGACAAACAGATCCTGCTCGCCACCCAGAAAGACGCCGGCGACGACGATCCTGCCCCGGAGGCGATCTTCGAGGTCGGCACGCTGGCGACCGTGCTGCAGCTCCTGAAATTGCCGGACGGCACCGTGAAGGTGCTGGTCGAGGGCCGCGACCGCGCGCAGATCGTCCGCTACACCGGACGGCAGACCTATTTCGAAGCTGAAGCTCGTCTGTTGCCGGAGATCCGCGGCGAGGAGGTCGAGGTGGAGGCCCTGTCACGCTCCGTGGTCTCCGAGTTCGAGAATTACGTGAAGCTCAACAAGAAAGTCAGCCCGGAAGTCCTGTCCGCCGTCTCCAACATCGAGGATTATTCCAAGCTCGCCGACACGATCGCCTCGCATCTGGCGGTCCGCATTCCGGAAAAGCAGGAGATCCTCGCCCTTACCTCAGTCGTGGAGCGTCTGGAGAAGGTGCTCGGCATGATGGAGAGCGAGATCTCCGTCCTGCAGGTGGAGAAACGCATCCGCTCGCGCGTCAAGCGTCAGATGGAGAAGACGCAGCGCGAATATTACCTGAACGAGCAGATGAAGGCGATCCAGAAGGAGCTTGGCGACGGTGAGGACGGCCGCGACGAGCTCCGAGAGCTGGAGGACCGCATCGGCAAGACGAAGCTTTCGAAGGAGGCGCGGGAAAAGGCCGATACGGAGCTGAAGAAGCTCAGGCAAATGAGCCCGATGTCGGCCG
>JACCSN010000897.1 GCA_013812985.1 Hyphomicrobiales bacterium
CGCCCGCGCCTGCCAGCCAGCCCGCGATCGCCGCGGTCCCGCCTCTGCCGGCGCCCGCTCCCGTGCCCCAGCCCGCCGTCGAAGCAGCTCCGCCGTCTCCCGCGCCGCCCGCCGCCAGCGCCGATCAGCCCGCTCCAGCCGCGAAAGCGGGCGCGGCAAAGGCCGCGGCCACGCCGCAGGAGGAGCTCTGCGCGCTGATCGAGACCGCCGCCACCGCTCAGAACCTCCCGATCGACTTCTTCACCCGCCTGATCTGGAAGGAGAGCCGTTTCCGCGCCGACGCGGTGAGCCCGAAGGGGGCGCAGGGCATCGCCCAGTTCATGCCGGGCACGGCGGCGGAGCGCGGGCTGCTCGACCCCTTCGACCCGGCGGCCGCGATCCCCGCCTCGGCCAACCTCCTGGCCGATCTCAGCGCCCGCTTCGGCAATCTCGGCCTCGCCGCCGCCGCCTACAATGCCGGCGCGCAGCGCGTCGCCGACTGGCTGGCCGATGGCGGCGCGCTGCCCTGGGAGACGCAGGACTACGTGCTCGCCATCACCGGCGTCGCGGCGGAGACCTGGGCCGCGCCCGCCGAGGCCGCCGTCCCGCCCGCCGACGCCGCAGCGCCGCAAACCTGCCTGGAGCTCGCCGTCATCCTGAAAATCCGCGTCCCCAGCCCCGGGCCTCGGGTGGAGACGGCCGCCGGACCCTGGGGCGTGCAGGTCGCCGGCAATTTCTCCCGCGCCCGCGCCGTCGCCGCCTATGCGGCGCTGCAGAAGCAGTTTCCGGCGCTGGTCGGCAAGCATCCCCCGATGATCATCTCCGGGCGCCTGCGCGGGCGCGGCACGCGGGCCTTCTACAAGGTGCGCGTGCCGATGCAGAGCCGCGACGAAGCCGACCAGTTCTGCGCGGAACTCCGCGCCGCCGGCGGCAGCTGCGTCGTGCTGAAGACGTGAAGAAACGTAGGGCGATCAGAGCCAGCAGGACAGGATCGTCTCCGTATCCGCCGTCTCGATCTGCTGGCCGAAGCGGTCGCGGTAGAGGCCGAGGAGCGAATCGTGCTTGTCGTCGGAGGACGAGCACAGCGCATCGATCGGCAGCACGACGCGCAAGCCCAGATCGACGGCGTCCAGCACCGCCGCCAGCACGCACATGTCGGTCTCCGCGCCGCTGATCACCAGGCTGTCGGCGCCCTTCTCGCGCAGCCGCTGGGCCAGCCCGGTGCCGTGGAACGGCGAGTAGAAGCTCTTGTCCAGCACGGTTGCCGGCGGGACGAAGCGGCCGAGCGGCTCGACGAGCTCGATCAGCCGCGGGTCCATGCGGCCCATCGTCAGCTCCCGCCAGCGCTCGTAATAGCGCTGCCAGGAACCCGGCAGGTCCCCCGGCTCGGCCGGCGGGATGAAACGGGTGAAGACGGTGCGGTCGGCGTGGCGCTCGGCAATGGCGGTCACCACCGGAAGAACCCGCTTCATCCAGGGCGTATGCCATGGCGAATCCTCGGCGAAGAGGTTCTGCATGTCGACGCAAAGATGAAAGGTGCGGGCCGTCAGCGGGCCGTAGGGCAGAACGTTTGGCGTCATGGCCAGCGGTAACGCTTCGCCAGGCGACACGATCCATCGAGACCTTCCCCTCTCCCGCCTCGCGGGAGAGGGTGGCCCCTGACGTCAGTCAGGGGTCGGGAGAGGGCGACAGCGCTAGCGCAAGCGGGAATTTTCACCTGACTTGCGCCAAATCGCTAAGACTCGGCTCTTCTACTCGGGAACGGCGGCGCTGCCCGAGGGAAACACCAACGACCCATGGCGCACCAACCCTCTCCCGACCCTCCGGCAAGCCGGAGGGCCACCCCCTCCCGCGAGGCGTGAGAGGGTTTCGAGGCGGCTCCTCACAGCCCGAACGGATAGGTGTCGGGCAGCCCCGCCCGCGTCTCGGGCCCGAGCGGCGTCACGGCGCTGGTGACCTCGAACCAGAAGTAGCGGTCGAACTGCTCCGGCAGCCGCGCCTCGAAATAATGGCTCATCAGCTCCGTTTCCGGGCGATAGATGACGCCGATCGCGCGTTCCAGCCGGGGCTTCGCGAGCGCCTCGCCAAGCGGCCGGTCCCTGTGCGCCGCGAGATCAAGGTAGAGCCTCGGCGCGCCGCTCTGGCGAAACAGCGCCTCGTAGCTTTCCGCGTGCGCCGGCCGAACCGTCTTGATCTCCATCGTCCCGTCCCAGTCGGTCGCGGCCGCGACCTCGCCGCGATCGGTGCCGAAGCCGACCAGGATCGACTTGTCGCCAAAACGCTCGCGGGCGAGCTGGCCGATGT
>JACCSN010000899.1 GCA_013812985.1 Hyphomicrobiales bacterium
TCGTTTCGCCGATGCCGCCCTGCTTCGCCTTCTCGCCGGCGGTTCTATCTGCCACGCTCATGGCTCCATCCTGAATTGATTGCCCGAGGGTTTAGCGGGCCGGCGCGGCCGCCGCAATTGCCGTCCGCGGGGCGCGGGGATCGGGGGAGGCTTATTTAGGCGTCCGCGACCGCCTCGATGATCACGAAAGCTTGCGCCAGCGGCCATTCGTCGGTGATCGTCAGGTGGATCATCCCGGCGTGGCCGGGCGGCAGGATGGCGGCGAGCCGCGCTGCCGCGCCGCCGGAGAGCGCCATGGTGGGCTTGCCTGAGCGAAGGTTGACCACGCCCATGTCGCGCCAGAACACGCCGGCGCGCAGTCCCGTTCCGAGGGCCTTGGCGCAGGCCTCCTTGGCGGCGAAGCGCTTGGCGTAGGAGGCGGCGCGCTCCGCCCGGCGGTCCGATTTCCGCTGCTCGGTCGCGGTGAAGACGCGCTGGACGAAGCGGTCGCCGAAGCGCTCCAGCGTCGTCTCGATGCGCCGGATGTCGATGAGGTCGCTGCCGACGCCTATGATCATCGGGCCGCGGCCGGCGTGGAGCGGCGCAATAATCCACGACGTGTCGCCTCGGCGTGCGGCCTGACACCCACATCCCTCATCCTGAGGAGCCGCCCGTTCGACAGGCTCAGGACGGCGTCTCGAAGGAGCATCGAGAGCGCGCTGGAGACGCCCTCGTCCTTCGAGACGGCTCTGGCGGGCCTCCTCAGGATGAGGGCTATAGAGAGCATTCGTGTGTTTCCGGACACCTCTCAGCCATTCACGCGCATCGCCTGGCTGATGACCCGCTTCTCCCGCAGGCCGGAGACGATCCGGTTCAGGTGCTTCAGGTTCCAGACTTCCAGATCGATCTCGATCTCGGTGAAATCGCGGCCGCGATCGAGCATCCGGAGATTGTCGATGTTGCCATCAGCGGAGCCGATCGCATCGGCGATCGTCGCCAGCGTGCCCGGCTCGTTCAGGGCGGAGACCCGGATGCGGGCCGGGAAGCGCTCCGTCGAGCTCTCCGATATGTCCCAGCGCACATCGACCCAGCGCTCCGGCTCGTCGTCATAGCGGCTGAGCTCGGCCGCGTGGATCGGATAGATGGTGATCCCCTCGCCCGGCGTCAGGATGCCGACGATGCGGTCGCCGGGCAAGGCCCCGCCATCCGTCGCGAAGCGCACAGGGATATCGGCGTCCAGCCCGCGGATGGGGATGGCCGCGCCGTCGATCTCCGCGCCATTGAGGCCGTGGGCGCCGGCGGGGAGCCTGAACTTCAGGGAGGAGCGCCCGGACGCCGTCCAGCCCTCCTCCGCCGGCATTTTGGGCAACCCGTGGCGCTCGTCGCGGTAATCGGGATAGGCCTCCTTCAGCACCGCGTCAGGCGACAAGGCGCCGCGCCCGACCGCCGCCAGCATGTCGTCGGCTTCCGCGTGGTTCAGCCGCGCGGCGACAGCGGCGATGAGCTGAGCGCTGAACGGCTTGCCGGCCTGCTCGAAGCGCCGTTCCAGGGTATGGCGGCCAAGGCCGGCATATTGGCGGCGCGCCTGGCTGCGGCTTGCCCGGCGGATGGCGGCGCGCGCCTTGCCCGTCACGACGATCGATTCCCAGGCCGCCGGCGGCCGCTGCCCGGAGGAGCGGACGATCTCCACCTCGTCGCCGTTTTGCAGCGCTTGGCCGAGCGGCGCGAGCTGGCCGTTCACCTTGGCGCCGACGCAGGTGTCGCCGACATCAGTATGGACGGCGTAGGCGAAATCGATCGCCGTCGCGCCGCGCGGCAGGGCGATCAGCCGTCCCTTCGGCGTGAAGCAGAAAACCTGATCCTGGAAGAGCTCGAGCTTGGTGTGCTCGAGGAACTCCTCCGGCTGATCGCCGTGCGCCATGTGCTCCACCGTCTGGCGCAGCCACGCATAGGCGCGGCTTTCGGCGGCGAGGCGGTCGCGGTCGCCCGCCATCCCGTCCTTGTAGAGCGGATGCGCGGCGATGCCGTATTCGGCGAGCCTGTCCATCTCGCGCGTGCGTATCTGCAGCTCGACGCGCTGCTGCCTTGGGCCGATGATGGTGGTGTGGAGCGAGCGGTATTCGTTCTGCTTGGGCGTCGAGACGTAATCCTTGAAGCGCCCCGGCACCATCGGCCAGGCGCGGTGGACGACGCCGAGCGCGCGGTAGCAATCCTCCTCGCCGTCGACCAGCACGCGGAACCCGAACACGTCGGAGAGCTGCTCGAAGCCGATCGATTTCCGCTGCATCTTGGCGAAGATCGAATAGGGCGTCTTCAGCCGCCCCCTGATCTCCGCTTCGATGCCGTTCTTGGCGAGCCGGCCGGTCAGGTCGGACTGGATGATCTCGACGACCTGGCCGCTCTTTTCCTTGAGCTCGCCGAGCTTGGAGGAGATCGCGGAATAGGCTTCCGGATTGAGAACCCGGAACGCCAGATCCTCAAGCTCGTCGCGCATGCCCTGCATGCCCATGCGCCCGGCGAGCGGCGCATAGATTTCCATGGTCTCCTCGGCGATCCGGACGCGCTTGTCCTCCGGCACGAACTGGATCGTCCGCATGTTATGCAGCCGGTCGGCGAGCTTGACCAGAAGGACGCGGATGTCCTCGGCGACCGCCAGCAGGAGCTTGCGCAGGTTCTCCGCCTGCTGGGCCTCGCGCGAGACGAGCTCCAGCCGCTGCAGCTTGGTGACGCCTTCCACCAGGCGGCCGATGGCCGGGCCGAACAGCCGGTCGATCTCGTCGCGGGTGGCGCCGGTATCCTCGATCGTGTCGTGGAGAAGCGCCACCGCGATGGACGAATCGTCGAGCCTGAGGTCGGTCAGGATCGCCGCGACCTCGAGCGGATGGGAGAAATACGGGTCGCCGGAGGCGCGCGTCTGCGCGCCATGCTTCTTCATGGCGAAGACGTAGGCGCGGTTAAGCAGCTCCTCGTCGGCCTGCGGATTATAGGCCGCGACCCGTTCGACGAGCTCGTACTGACGCATCATCCCAGGCAATCCCGCGGGAGCGGAAAAGTGCTTCCCCGATCACGATTATAGTGACGGCGGCGAGTGTTGCACGAAAGCGCCGCGGACCGCAACGAACGGCGGCATTAGGCAGTGTATCAGGTTTGAATTTCAGCGACCGCGAACTCTCGGACAATCAGGCGGTCACGGCGTCGCAGGCGGCCTGCTAACCTTCTCGAACATGATGTTGATGGACGACTGGTGAGCTTCCGATTTGAAGACCCGAGCCTTCTCGTCGTGCCTGATCAGGAGTTGCGTCGGCGAGAGCCATTGAATTTCCGCCCAAGGGCCTCCCCAATTGGCGGCAGCCGCTCCATGGTTGGCATCCGCGACAAAGACATTCCCGCCGCCACTGAGCGGTTCTTCAGGCTCCATGACGGAAATTTGCGTTGAGAAGCCGGTGGTGGCCCCGCAATCCCGCTGGAACAAAACTGCTCTTGTTCTACCCCCGGGCGCGACTTCGTCCCGGACGATCTGGTTCCCGCAGAGGTCTGAACAACCACCCAGAACAAAAGCAGCGGGAAAAATCACGAACCATAGTTGCAGTACGGCCATCGAACTCTTTTTAGGTGCTCAGTCGTCGCGCCGCTCCGGCGGGTCGATGCTTTCCAGGCCGCGCAGGAGCTCCTCCTCCGACATCTGGTCGAAGGTGATCTCGCCGTCATTGTCGGGCGCATCCGCGGCCTCGATCGACGTCAGCGCCGGCTCGGGCTCGTCGACCTCGACGTATTTCTGCAAGGAATGGATCAGATCCTCGTTCAGGTCTTCCGGCGACACCATCTCGTCGGCGATCTCGCGGAGCGCCACGACAGGGTTCTTGTCGTTGTCGCGATCGAGGGTGAGCGGCGAGCCGTTGGAGATCATCCGCGCCCGGTGGGCCGCCAGAAGCACCAGCTCAAAACGATTCTCGACTTTGTCGACGCAATCTTCGACGGTGACGCGCGCCATGCAGATGGCCTCCGGATTTTGGGGATTCCCGTTTTGATAGGGTCGAAGCGCGGCTTTTTCAAGGAGCGCGGGCAGGCATCCCGATGCTTCCAAGCAACCGGCGTTCCCTACCGCGGCTGTGCAGTGGGCCGGTCTGATCGACGGCCCCGGTCAATAGGCCCGCGTAAACCCGCCGTCCTGGAGAATATTGAGGCCGGTCATATGGTCGGAGAACGTCGACAGGAGGCCTTCCACGGCGACCGCCACCTCTTCCGGCCGGCCGTATTTCAGCAAGGGGATGTTCGACGTCTCCTCGCCGAGACGTTTCTCGAACGTCATCCCGGCGTCAGCGGCGCGTTTGCCGAGCGACGCCGCATAGCCCGGCGTGAGGATTCCTCCCAACGACAACGTGTTCACATGAATTCCGCGCTCTCCGAGCGCGAAGGCGAGCGTCTTGGCCTCGGCCCGCCAAGCGCTGCGCAGCACGTTGCTGGCGGCGTAGTGGCCGAGGACCTGGGCGGAGGAGATTGCGGAAATGATGACGATCTTGCACCTCTTTCCGCGCGCTGGGTCCGGCTGCATAGCGGCGATTGCGTGTCTGAGGAGATGCAGTGGGCCGATGAAGCTGTCCTGGAACAGCTTCCGCCAGGTTTCGTTCGGCGGCAGGCAGTCGTTCGATTTTGGCGGCTGCGGAGGCATGAGAACCGCGCCGTCGAGGACGGTCTCCTCCGCCGCCAGCTTCGCCCCGAACGCTTCGACCGAGCCGTCATCCGTCATGTCGACGGGTAGGCAGCGATGGCGGCCCGAGCCGAGCTTCGACAGTTCGGCGGAAAGCGCCTGGAGCTTGGCGAGGTCGCGAGCCGCCAGGACCAATGTGTCTCCGGCCTGGGCCAGCCGGTGGCAAACGGCAACCCCGATGCCGCCGCTCGCGCCTGTCACCAGGATCGTCTTCACCCCCTCGGTCAATGCGGGTCCCTCCATTTAAGGCAGTGTGTTGAAGTTCCCCCCGACTCGCGCACCCCGCAGCCCTCATCCTGCGGCGCGGAGCGAAGCGGAGCCTCGCCCTTCGACCTGCTCAGGATGAGGGGACGAGGGCTATCCAGTGCTCACTGGAGCCTCCTTCGAGACGCCGCTCACGCGGCTCCTCAGGATGAGGGTGGCGAGATTTCGGAAGAGCTTCCACGCTCACGTCGGATACTTGCGCTCCGCCTCCCGTATCTTTCCTCCATTCCCGAGCTCGATGATGTAGCCGAAATCCTTTTCGGTATCGAGGTAGTAGTGCTCGTCCTCGTCGAACCTGCCGCTCTGAATCACCGGATAGCCGCGCCGCTCATATTCGGCGACGGCGGCCGTGCAATCCGCGTAGAACAGCTTCACATGATGCAGGCCCTCGCCCTTGGTCTCCAGAAACTCGTTATAGATCGAATAGCCGCTCACCGGCTGCATCAGCTCGACTTGCGTGTTGTCGCCGAACGTCACCGCGATCAGGCAGGAATGCGTGGCTGGCTTGCCGCGATAGACATAGTTCTGAACCTTGGGCGACTCGAATTGGTAGATATGCCAGGGGCCGATGCCGCAGACCTCCCAGTGGCGCTGCATCGCCGCGTCGAGGTCGCGAACCACGTAGGCGACCTGAATCACGTCGCCGTCCTTGAACCTTCTCTCCCCGAATGGTGATTCAGCCATCGTCACTTCCTCCGCTCGAAATCGGGAGGATGCGTCCTTTGTCGCTTTCCAGGCAAGCGCGATGCGGAGACCGGTTGGCGCACCTCGCCTCTGTGGACTCTCCAGCCGGCAGCGGCGATAAGGCGTGCCAGGGCGGACGCCCCTCCCCCGGAGCCTCGCAATGTTCGACCCGCGTGAAAAAATCGCGATCCTCATCGATGGCGCGAACCTCTACGCCGCATCGCGCGCGCTCGGCTTCGACATCGACTACCGGCGGCTCCTCGCCGATTTCGGTCAGCGCGGCTATCTGGTGCGCGCCATCTACTACACGGCCATCGCCGAGGACCAGGAATTCTCCTCGCTCCGCCCGCTGCTCGACTGGCTGGATTACAACGGCTACCGCGTGGTGACGAAACGGCTCAAGGAATTCACCGACGCGCAAGGCCGGCGCAAGGTGAAGGGCAACATGGACAT
>JACCSN010000421.1 GCA_013812985.1 Hyphomicrobiales bacterium
GGCTTCATCGGGCGGGCATGGGCCATCTCGTTCGCCCGCGCCGGCCACGAGATCACGCTCTGGGACGACAATCCCGCCGCGCCCGCTTCCGCCGTCGACTATATCGCCGGCGTCTTGCCCGATCTGGCCGGCAACGATCTGCTTGACGGCAAGACACCGGATTCGGTTCTGGCGTTGCTCACGATCGAGCGCGACCTCGGGACGGCGCTCCGCTCCGCCGACCATGTCCAGGAGAACACGCCCGAGGACGTTGAGCTGAAGAAGACCGTGTTCGCCGCGCTCGACTCTCTCGCCCCTCGAAGCGCTGTCCTGGCGAGCTCCACATCGGCGATTCTGCCCTCCAGGTTCACTGAAGAGCTCGCGGGGCGCGAACGCTGCCTCGTCGTCCACCCGATCAATCCGCCCTATCTCGTTCCGGCGGCTGAGATCGTCCCGTCGCCTTGGACATCTCCGGACGTGGTGGAGCGGACGCGAACTTTCCTTGTCTCCGCCGGTCATGCGCCGATTGTCATGAAGCGGGAGATCGACGGTTTCGTGATGAACCGCATGCAGGGCGCGCTTCTGGAGGAGGCGTTCCGGCTCGTTGCGGACGGCTATGCCAGCGTCGAGGATGTCGACATTGGCATCCGCGAGGGCTTGGCGCTGCGCTGGTCGTTCATGGGTCCGTTCGAGACCATCGACCTGAATGCGCCGGGCGGCGTGCGCGACTATGTCAACCGGTATCAGAACATCTACGAGGGCCTCTTCAGGCAGATGCAGCGCCGGGTGGACTGGGCCGGCGAGGTCCTGGGGACCGTCGAGCGCGACCGGCGGGCGCGCCTTCCCGAAAGCGAACTGACCGAGCGCCAGGTCTGGCGCGACCGGCGGCTGATGGCGCTGGCCGCGCACAAGCGCCGGGCGGCTCGAGACATTGGGGAATGAACGAAACGCAAAGCCCCGAAGGGAACGTCATGTCTGTCGAAGGCAAGGTCATCATCACCTGCGCGATCACCGGGGCGATTCATACCCCGACGATGTCGCCCTACCTTCCGATCACGCCGGACCAGATCACCAGCGAGGCGCTTGCGGCCGCCGAGGCGGGAGCGTCGATCCTGCATCTTCACGCGCGCGACCCGGAAACCGGCAAGCCGGACCAGACGCCGGAGGCGTTCGGCCGCTTCCTGCCGCGCATCAAGCAGGGCACCGAAGCGGTCATCAACATCACGACGGGCGGCAGCCCGTATATGCGGGTGGAAGAACGCGTGCTTCCGGCGGCGCAGTTCAAGCCGGAAGTCGCGTCGCTCAATATGGGATCAATCAATTTCGGCCTCTATCACCTTGTCGACAGATACAAGGAGTTCAAGTTCGATTGGGAGCGGCCGCATCTGGAAGCCACCCGCGACCTCGTCTTCCGGAACAGCTTCAAGGACATCGAATACATTTTGGGGACTTGCTACGACAACGGCACACGTTTCGAGTTCGAATGCTACGACATCGCGCATCTTTACAACCTGGCGCATTTCGCTGACCGCGGCCTGGTGAAGCCGCCCTTCTTCGTCCAGTCGGTGTTCGGCCTGCTCGGCGCAATCGGAACCCACCCGGAGGACGTGGCGCATATGAAGCGCACGGCGGATCGGCTCCTGGGCGATTCCTACCGCTGGTCCGTGCTCGGCGCCGGGTCCAGCCAGCTCCGGATCGCCGCCCAGGCCGCCGCCATGGGGAGCAACATCCGGGTCGGGCTGGAGGACAGCCTGTGGGCCGGCAAGGGCAAGCTGGCGAAATCCAATGCCGAGCAGGTCGCGCTGGCCCGCAAGATCGTCGAGGGCCTCGGCATGCAGGTCGCCACGCCGGCTGAGGCGCGCGAGATCCTGAGCTTGAAGGGTGGCGACCAGGTCGCGTTCTAAGCGCGAACTGCTGGACCCCATCGCTGGATAAGGCCACGGAGAGAAACATGCGGATCGAAGTTCTGGTCGACGTTAAGACAACCCTGGGCGAAGGCCCGCTCTGGGATGCCGAGCAGGAACGCCTCTACTGGATCGACAGTTTTGACGGGCGCGTGTTCCGGGCGACCGCCGAAGGCGCGGAAATTCGCTCGTGGGATGTTCCGCAAAAGATCGGATCGATGGCGCTTCGTAAAGACGGCGAGGGCGCCGTCGTCTCGCTCCAGCGCGGCTTCCACCTGCTCGACTTCAAGACCGGCGAGGTGGAGCTGATCGTCGACCCGGAGCCGGGCAAGACGAACAACCGCCTGAACGACGGCAAGGTGGACCGGCGAGGCCGCTTCATCGCAG
>JACCSN010000926.1 GCA_013812985.1 Hyphomicrobiales bacterium
GGAGCTGCCGGCCGGTGGCGCCGAATGCCTCACCGGCCTCCAGGAGGTGCTTCGGCGCCGAGGAGATGCCGAGATAGGTGAGGCGTATCGGGGCAGGCACGACGAAGATCGCCGTAGCGATCAGCCCGGGCACCATGCCGATGCCGAAGAAAATGATGGCCGGGATCAGGTAGACGAAGCTCGGCAGCGTCTGCATGAGGTCGAGGATCGGCCGCATGCCTGCATAGAGCCTCGGCCGGTGCGCCGCGGCGATCCCCACCGGCAGGCCGATCGCCATGCAGATGAGCGCCGAGGAGACCACCAGAGCAAGCGTCTCGGTCGTTTCCTCCCAATAGCCCTGGTTGACGATGAAGAGCAGCCCCGCGGCGATCAGCGCGGCGAAGGCGATCGAGCGGCGCAAGACAAAGGCGAGGGCCACGATGGCGGCGATGACGATCAGCGGATTGGGCGCCTGCAGGGCGAACAGGATGCCGTCGATGACACCCTGCAGGACGGTCGCGATGAAATCGAAGACCCCGCCGCCATGCGCCCGCAGCCAGTCGATGCCGGCCTTGGCCCAAGGGCCGATCGGGATCTTGTAGCTGGTCAGCCACTCCATGACGCGCTTGTCCCCAACGGAGCCGGAGGGGCGGCGTGAGCGCCCCGCCGGTCAGCTTTGCTTATCCCAGGGTAGCCCTCACGGCTTCCACCCCGGGCTGGCCGCCGGGCGTGGTCACGCCGTCCAGCCATGTGTCGAGCACGTCGGGATGCGCCGCGAGCCATTCCTTCGCCGCCGCGCCGGGCTCCTTGGAATCGTTCAGGATGGCGCCCATGACCTCGTTCTCCATGGCGAGCGAGAAAACCATGTTCTGGAGGAGCTTGCCGACATTGGGGCATTCCTGGAGATAACCCTGGCGGACATTGGTGAGCACCGTGGCGCCGCCGTAATTGGGGCCGAACACATCGTCGCCGCCTTCCAGATAGGCCATCTCGATGTTGGCGTTCATCGGGTGCGGCTCCCAGCCGAGGAAGACGATCGGCTCCTTGCGGTCCACTGCGCGCTGCACCTGCGCCAGCATGCCCTGCTCGGAGGATTCGACGAGCTCGAAATCCTTGATCTCGAAGGTCCCCTTCTCCAGCATGCCGAGGATCAGACGGTTGCCGTCATTGCCGGGCTCGATGCCGTAGATCTTGCCGTCCAGCTGGTCCTTGAACTTGGCGATGTCGGCGAAGCTTTTCAGGCCCGCCTCGTAGGTGTATTTCGGCACGGCGAGCGTATATTTCGCGCCCTCCAGATTGGCGCGCACCGTCTCCACTGAATTGTCGTCGCGATAGGGCGCGATATCAGCTTCCATGGTCGGCATCCAGTTGCCGAGGAAGACGTCGATGTCCTTGTTCTTCAGCGATGCATAGGTGACAGGCACCGACAGCACCTTGACGTCGGTCTCGTAGCCAAGGCCTTCCAGCACCGTGGTCGCCAGCGCCGTAGTCGCGGTGATGTCGGTCCAGCCGACATCGGAGAAGCGGACTTGTCTGCAGCTGTCCGGCTCCTGAGCCGCGGCGACGCCGGCCGATACGGCCAATGCGAAAGCCGCGGCCGCCACCTTTCTCCCAATCATCATTGCTGACTCTCCCAGAATTCGTTTGTTTCGGATCGGCCGGACCCGGCCGGTTCTGCCGTCATCGAAGCATCAAAGGTCGAAACTGGCAAGCTTTCGTTGATTGATCCGTCAATCAAAAACAGCTAAGCGTCTTGGTCTGTGGGAGGCGCAGATGCCGCGGATCGGAATGGAGCCCCTGCGCCGCAAGGCGCTCATCTCGGCGGCCATCGAGGCGATCCACACCCACGGCATGGCGCAGGTGACCATGGGCGAGATCGCCCGCCGGGCCGGTGTGTCGGCGGCGCTGGCGCACCATTATTTCGGCGGCAAGGACCAGCTTCTGCTCGCCACCATGCGACATCTCCTTTCGGAGCTCGGCGAGGACGTGCAGCGGCGGCTGCATGCGGCGGAAACGCCTCGCCAGCGCATCTCAGCGATCATTCGCGGCAATTTCGCCGATCAGTTCCGCCCGGCGGTCATCTCCGCCTGGCTCGCATTCTACGTCCAGGCGCAGAACGACGCGGAGGCGCGCCGGCTCCTGCGCGTCTATACGAGCCGCCTGGACAGCAACCTGGTCCACGCGCTGCGCGAGCTGACGACGCGCGAGCACGCCGCCGAGATCGCCGAAACCGCCGCCGCGTTGATCGACGGGCTGTGGATCCGCCGCTCGCTCAGCAATGGCGATCCCGATCCGGAAGGCGCCGTCAAGCTGGTCGAGCGAGCGGTGTTCCAGGGCCTCAGGTTATCCGATGCTTGAGGCCGATTACGTCATCGTCGGGGCGGGCTCGGCCGGCTGCGCGCTCGCCTCCAGGCTGTCGGAGGACGGCAAGCACCGCGTGCTCCTGCTGGAATACGGGCGGACCGATCTCGGGCCCCTCATCCAGATGCCCGCCGCCTTCTCCATCCCGATGAACATGCGCGCCTACGACTGGGGCTACCGCACCGAGCCCGAGCCGCATCTCGGCGGCCGCCAGCTCGCCACGCCGCGCGGAAAAGTGATCGGCGGCTCGTCGTCGATCAACGGCATGGTGTTCGTGCGCGGCCACGCCTGCGATTTCGACGGCTGGGAAGCGGGCGGCGCCCAGGGCTGGGCGTTCAAGGATGTGCTCCCCTACTTCAAGCGCATGGAGACGGCGCATGGCGGCGAGGACGGCTGGCGCGGGACGGATGGGCCCCTCCACGTCACCCGCGGCACGCTCGCCAACCCGCTCTACAGGGCCTTCACCGACGCCGGCCAGGAAGCCGGCTATCCCTTCACGGCCGATTATAACGGGGCCCGGCAGGAAGGTTTCGGGCCGATGGAGATGACGGTCTGGCGAGGCCGCCGCTGGTCGGCCGCCAACGCCTATCTGCGGCCGGCGCTGAAACGCCAGAACCTCGCTTTGATGACCGGCGCGCATGCCGAGCGCATCGCCTTCGAGGGACGGCGGGCCGTCGGCGTGGTGATCCGCCGCTGGGGCCGTATCGAGACCGTGCGGGCGCGGAAGGAGGTGATCGTCACCGCGTCCTCAATCAATTCGCCAAAACTTCTGATGCTGTCTGGGATCGGCCCCGCGGATCACCTTCGCGAGCATGGCGTCGCGGTGGTCGCCGACCGCCCCGGCGTCGGCGCCAATCTTCAGGATCACCTGGAAGTCTATGTGCAGCAATGCTGCATCCAACCCGTCACGCTGAACGCGCACCTCGGCTGGCTGCCGCGCGCCAGGATCGGCCTGCAATGGCTGGCGAACGGGACGGGGCTCGGCGCCAGCAATCATTTCGAGGCCTGCGCCTTCGTCCGCTCGGAAGCCGGCGTGCCCTACCCCGATTTGCAGCTGCATTTCCTGCCGGCGGCGGTGCGCTACGACGGTCGCGCGGCGGCGACGGCGCATGGCTATCAGGTCCATGTCGGACCCATGCGCTCGCCCTCGCGAGGCGCCGTCCGCCTGCGTTCCGGCGATCCGCGCCAGGCGCCCTCGATCCGCTTCAACTACATGGGCGCCCCGGAAGACTGGCGCGACTTCCGCAAGGCCATCCGGCTGACCCGCGAGATCTTCGCGCAACCCGCGCTCGCCAGCTTCCGCGGCGAGGAGATCGCGCCGGGCGAGGGCGCGCAGACGGACGCCGAGCTCGACGATTTTATCCGCGACAACGTCGAAAGCGCCTACCATCCGTGCGGCACGTGCCGCATGGGCGCGCTGGACGACGCCCGATCCGTCGTCGATGCGGAGTGCCGGGTCCTCGGGGTCGAAGCTCTCCGCGTCGCCGATTCCTCGATCTTCCCGGAGATCACCAACGGCAATCTGAACGGTCCTTCCATCATGGTCGGCGAGAAGGCGGCGGACCATATCCTGGGCAGGCCTCCCCTCCCGGCCTCGAACCTGGAGCCGTGGATGCACCCCCATTGGCAAACCGCCCAGCGCTAGAGCCTGGCAACGGGACGGCCTCGCCTTGAGCCACCCGGCGATGTCCCCTCACGATCGGCTCGTGATCCGGCGGCTCGGTCGCGACGAGCTTCCCGCCGACACGGTTGCGCTGGCGCGCTTTCTCGTCGGCAGGACGCTCGTCCGTGAGACCGAGGAGGGCCGGCTTTCAGGGCGGATCATCGAGACGGAAGCCTACCCGGTCGGCGACAGCAGCAGCCACGCTTACCGCGGCGAGACCCGGCGCAACCGGTCGATGTTCCTGGAACGCGGCCATGCCTATGTCTACATCGCCTATGGCTGCTGGCCTGTCCTGAACGTGGCGAGCGAGGCCCGGGACATCGGCGCCGGCGTGCTTCTCCGCGCCCTGGAGCCGCTGGAAGGCATCGACGCGATGGGCGCGAACCGGAACGGCGCGCGGCTGCAGGATCTGGCGCGCGGGCCGGGCAGGCTGGCGGCGGCTTTGCGGATCAGCTTGCGGCATGACGGGAACGACCTGTGCGGGCCGGGGGCGCTCTGGCTCGGGTCGGCGGCGCGCGAGCCGGACGAGATCCCCCGCGGGATCATCGCCACGACGCGAATCGGCATCACCAAGGAGGCCGGCCGGCCGCTGCGCTTCCTGGAGCGTGGCAATCGGCTCGTCAGCGGGCCGCGGAGGGCGCTGACCAGCTGATTTCGCGGGCGCGATTTCAATACGGCGCAAACAGGTGCAATTTGTGCGCTTTTGGTCGGCCAGCTTTGTGCGAACCGTTTAGAAGAGCATGCGAATTCGGCCTTTCACGACAGTTTCGTGACAGCCGCGAGGCCAAGCGCGGCATTGCCCTTTTCCGATCTCCACGGCTCCAACCTCCACCGCTCCATGCCCGTCACGCACCTCATCCTCAACCTCATCGGCGAGATCGCGCTGCTCCTCTGGGGCATTCACATGGTCCAGAGGAGCGTCACGCAGGCGTTCGGCACGGATCTGCGGGGCCTTCTGGCGCGCGGGCTCAAGACCCGTTTCCATGCCTTCCTGGTGGGGCTCGGCGTCACCGCTCTGCTGCAATCGAGCACGGCCACAGCGCTCATGGCGGTGTCTTTCACCGGGACCGCGGCGGTGGATCTGGTCCCCGCGCTTGCCGTGATGCTCGGCGCCAACGTTGGCACCACCCTGATCGTGCAGGTGCTCTCCTTCGACATCACGCTGGTTTTCCCCGTGCTGATCGCGGCCGGCGTCCTCGTCCATCGGCGCGCCAAGGGGACGCGGTATCGCGACCTGGGCCGGGCGGCGATCGGGCTGGGCCTCATGCTTCTCGCACTGAACCTGATAGCCGAAGCGATCCGGCCGAACAGCAGTTCGGCTGCCGTGGCGGGCCTGCTTGCCGCCCTGACGCGCGAGCCGCTGCTGACCGTGGCGGTCGCCGCCGCGCTCACCTGGGCCGCGCATTCCAGCGTCGTCGTCATCCTCGCCGTGATCTCGCTGTCCGGCACGGGCCTGCTGGCGCCCGAGGCAGCGATCGCGATGGTGCTCGGAGCCAATATCGGCAGCGCGATTAATCCGGTTCTGGCTGGGACCGGGGGCGACCCGGTCAAGCTCCGGCTGCCGATCGGGAACCTTTTGACCCGCATTGTCGGGACCGCGCTGGCGCTGCCGTTCCTGGATCCGGCGCTTCGCGGGCTGACGGCGCTTGGCCCTGATCCGGGCCGAATGGCAGCCAATTTCCACACGGCCTTCAATCTCGCCGTGGCGGCGCTATTTATCGGGATCCTGCACCCGTTCGCCGGATTGCTGATCCGCTTCCTTCCGGCCCGGCCGGCGGCCAACGATCCCGCCCTGCCGCTATATCTCGATCGTTCGGCGCTTCGCACGCCCGCGGTGGCGCTCGCCAATGCGGCGCGCGAGACGTTGCGGATCGCCGACGTGGTGGAAAAAATGCTCGCCGCCACGCAGAACACGTTTCACGGCGACGACCGCGATCTCGTGGCGCGGACGAGCCGCATGGACGATGTCGTCGACCGCCTCCACGAGGCGCTGCAGCGCTACATCGCGGCGATCTCACGTGAAGGACTGAGCGAGGGAGAGTCCCGGCGGTTGGCCGAGGTGCAGGGCTTCGCGATCAACCTGGAGCATATCGGCGACATCATCGACAAGAACCTCACCGAGCTCGCCGCCAAGCGCATGCGGCTGCAGCTCAGCCTGTCTCCCGAGGGGATGGCGGAGATCGACGCCATGTATGCGCAGCTCCTCGATCATCTCCGGTTAGCCGTCGCCGTGTTCATGTCCAACGATGTCGAGGCCGCGCGCCGCCTTGTCGCCGAGAAGGAGCAGTTCCGCGAGCTTGAGCGCCGCTCGACGGAAAAGCACTTCGCGCGGGTGCGCGAAGGCCGCGTCGCCTCGATCGAGACCAGCGGCCTGCATCTCGATGTGGTCCGCGACCTGAAGCGCATCGAAGCCCATCTCGCCGCCACAGCCTATCCGCTCCTGGAGCGGACCGGCGCCCTGAAGCCCACCCGGCTGGCCTCGTGAGGCGGGGTCCCACGACCAGGTGAGCAGCGTCGGCTTTCAAGGGATCGTCATGCGGTGGCTTGACCTGGGGTTGCCCGGTTCGCCAGCGCAGCCGTCGACCGGCCGCCGGAGCAAATCAGGCCGCCACGCGCCCCGATGACTCCCGCGATCACCCTCGCCGTCCTGGTCGCCGCGTTTTGCCACGCGTCGTGGAACGCCATCATCCGCGTGCGCGGCGACAAAATCCTGTCGATTACGCTGTTGATCACCGCGGCCGGGCTGATCGCCCTGCCTGGGCTGTTCGTCGTGCCGTTCCTCCCCGCGGCGGCCTGGCCGTTCCTGCTCGCCTCGGTGGTGATCCACACCGGCTACAACACGTTCCTGGCGCTCAGCTATGCGCATGGCGAGCTGAGCCGGGTCTACCCGCTGGTGCGCGGCTCGGCGCCGCTCCTCACGCTGGGCATCTCGCTCGCAATCCTCCAAGAGCCGGTCAACGGCTTCGGCGTGATCGGCATTGTCCTCCTGGCGAGCGGCATCATGGCGCTCGCGCTCGAGCGCGGCTGGCGGGCGCTCATCGCCTCACCGCGCGGGCTCATCTACGCAGGCGCGACTTCGCTCTGCATTACCGCCTATACGCTGTCCGACGGGCTGGGCGCGCGCGCCGCCGGCAACGCCCACCACTACGTCATCTGGCTCTTCGTCCTGGAGGCGCTGCCGCTGCTCGCCGCCGTGATCATTCTCAGGGGCCGCGACCTTGCCGCTTCGGTCCGCGCCAACTGGGGCGCCGGGCTCATCGGCGGGGCGCTGTCGCTGATCTCGTATTGGATCGCCATCTGGGCGATGACCGTAGCG
>JACCSN010000927.1 GCA_013812985.1 Hyphomicrobiales bacterium
GGTGGAAGGAGACCAATGTGCACGAGCTCGGCGGCAGGGACGGAAAGCAGATCGAGGTGGAAGTGCAGGAGCCGGCTCGGGATAAGCTCGCGGCGGCGATCCTCCGCATCGTGCATCGGGCCAACGAGACCCGGATCGAGGAGCGGCGGCAGCTGACGGCAAGCGGGCGAGACGATGGCGACTGACAGCCTGTTGCCGATATCCGAGCCGGACACGACTGGGGAAGCGGAACCAACACCCTCCCGCTACGAGCCTCTCCCGGGCCATCGCAACCAGGTCGAAGCCATGGCCGGCTACGGGGTGTCGGAAGCCGATATCGCCAAGGTTCTGGACATCGATCCGGAGACGCTGCGGCTGCACTACCGGCGGGAGCTGCAGGCGAGCAGGGTCAAGACGAACGCCAAGGTAGCGGAGAACCTCTATCGCAAGGCCACCGGCGATGGCTGCGAGGCGGTCACCGCGGCGATCTTCTGGCTGAAGAAGCGAGCGCGCTGGAAAGAAACCAGCGTGCACGAGGTGGGCGGTAGCGACGGTGGGCCGATCCAGATCCAGCGGATTGAGCGAGTGATCATCGATCCCGGGCGCCCTGCTTCCACTTCTTGAGCGTGCGAACCGTGGTTTCGTCCCTGACGATGTCGTGGCGCGGAGGTGCGAGTTCCAGACGTTTCATTGCGCATCGTCGCTCTTGCGTCGACACAGCCCAGGTGCCATCGGATTGCAACCCGTCACCAAGGCGGGGCCAAGACCGGGAGAGATAATCATGAGAAAACGTGCTTTCGTTCAAACGCTGGCAGGCACATGGCTTGCCATTGTCGTAGCCCTTACCGGGCTGTCGCCTGCAGCGGCGCAGAACAAGGAGGTCGTTTACATCACGCCGGGCCTCGACCTGCCGTTCTGGCGCTACCTGTCGAAGGGCGTCGAGAATGTCGTCACCGCAAAGGGTTACACCTTCCAGGCCTTGGATTCGCGCAACAGCGCCGACACTCAGCTCAGGAATGCTCAGGACGCCATAGCCCGTGGTGTAGCCGGAATCGTTATCTCGCCAACTGACAGCTCGACTGCACCCAGCGTGCTGGCGCTGGCGGAAAAGGCGCAGATCCCTGTCATCGTCGCCGATATCGGTACCAACAGCGGCGAGTATGTCTCCTTCATCATCTCCGATAATTACGAAGGGGCGAAGGGCGTGGGAGAAGCACTCGCCGCGGCGATGAAGGCCAAAGGCTGGGAAAGCGGCTCCGTCGGGCTGGTGACGATCTCGCAGGCCCGCAAGAACGGCCAGGCACGGACCTCCGGATTTCGCGACGCGCTGAAGGAAGCCGGAATCACGAAAGAGGCCGGGCTGCAGCAGATGCAGTCCTACACGGCCGATGAAACGTTTAAGTTCACCCAGGATATGGTGACGGCGAACCCGGACATGCGCGGCCTGTGGATTCAGACCGATCAGCCGGCGATCGGCGCCATGCGCGCCATCAAGGCGGCCCGCAAGGATGGCGAAATCCTGCTCGCCGCCTTTGACGGCATCCCGGATTTCGTCGACCTTCTGAAATCGGGCGAAATCGTCGCATCCGGCATGCAGCAGCCTTACCTGATGGGGCAGAAGTCGGCGGAAGCCCTGTTCACCCATCTCGAGGGGGGCACGCCGGAGAAGGAGATCTTGGTGCCGATCCTGATCGTCACCAGTGAGAACATCGAAGAAGTGCTGCCGACGGTGAAGGAAACGGTGTTCGCCAACGAAATGCAGTAGCTTGGTGAGCGGCCCGGTCTTGCCGGACCGCTCCCTCGTCAAGCTGTAGCCGCTACATGACCGACCTCTCGGAGCCCATCCTCGTTGCGACCGGCATCAGGAAGATGTTCGATCGCACTCGTGCGCTGTCAGGGGCCACGCTGGAAGTCCGCGCCGGCGAAATCCACGGCCTGCTCGGCGCCAATGGCGCGGGAAAGTCCACCCTGTCGAAGGTAATATCCGGGCACCATTCGCGCGATAGCGGCGAGCTGCACCACAAGGGAAAGGCGCTCAACCACCGCTCGACGCGCGAGGCGCTCGATGCCGGCATCGCCATAGTGATGCAGGAGACCAGCCTGGCGCCCGATCTATCGGTGCTGGAGAATATCTTCCTTCCTGAACTCGGCCGCCGCGGCCGGCTCTCCTATGCGTCAATGCGTAAGCGTGCGGCGGGCCTCCTGGCAAATCTCGGCCACGAACACGCACTGCCGCTCGACCTGGAGGTGGCGAGGCTCTCTGCGGCCCAGCGGCAGCTGGTGGAGATCGCCAAGGCGCTGGCGCTCGACGCGGACCTCATTATCTTCGACGAGCCTTCCGCCTCGCTCAGCCCTATCGAAGTGGAGCGGCTCTTCGACGTCATGGCGCTGCTGCGCGATGGCGGGCGGGCACTGGTCTTCGTGTCGCACCGCCTGGAGGAGGTGTTCGCCATCACGGACCGGGTGACGATCTTGCGGGAGGGGCGCACCGTGCTTGCCTCGCGCGACACGGCTTCGCTGACCCAGGCCGACATCATTCGCTCCATGGTGGGGCGGGAGCTCGGCGCAATCTACGCGACCCCAGGCTTGAACCCGGCAGAGTCCGAAGCGCCGGTGATCTTCGAGGTGGAGGGCCTGAGCACCCCGCCCGCGGTGCGAAACGTGTCCTTCAAAGTGCGGCGCGGCGAGATTCTCGGCCTCGGCGGGCTGGTCGGCGCCGGACGTTCGGAGACGGCTGAGGCGATCTTCGGCCTGCGCAAGCGCACGGCCGGAACGCTGCGTTTGGAGGGGCGGGTCATCACGCCGCGAAAGCCGGTCGACGCCGTGAAGGCCGGCATCGGCTTTGTCGCCGAGGACCGGCGCGTGCAGAACATCGTGCCCGACCTGTCAGTCCGTGAAAACCTGCTCCTGGCGCATCTGGGCGCGCATCGCGGCTTCGGCCTCGGCTACAAGAGCCGGGACGCCCAGGTCGATGCGCTGCTGAACAGCCTCGGCCTGCCCAAGGAACGGCTGCTCGACGCCAACATGCTGAACTTTTCCGGCGGCATGCAGCAGAAGATCATCATCGCGCGCTGGCTGCTGCTGGAGCCAAAGGTGCTGATCCTCGATGAACCGACAAAGGGCGTCGACATCGGCACGCGCGCCTCGATCTACGGCCTTTTGCGGGACATCTCCGCGCGTGGGGTGGCGGTGGTTGTGATCTCGTCGGATTTCGAAGAGCTTCTGGGCGTCTGCGAGCGGGTAGTGGTGATCAGCGACGGGATGAGCATCGCGGACGTGCCGAGCCGGCTTCTCGATGTGGAGAAGCTGACGTTGCTCGCCGCGCCGCGCACCTCGATGCGGCGAAATACCGACGTGCTGAACCGGCTCACGGCGGATTGCGGCGGCGCCAGCTTCTGGACGTTGCTCGACGGCGAAAATCTGATCTGCCTGAATACGGTCGTAGCTGATGAAACGGCCGACCCCGGGCTGCGGCCGGGCGAGGCGAAGTCGATCGGCGCGACGCGCATCGCCGAAGCCCTGCGCCGCCGCGAGCCGCATTTCGTCGCCGAATCCGATGGCAGCCGCTCCACCATGCTGGCGCCGATCACAAGTCGGCGCGGGCATGACCTCGGCTGGATCGGGCTCACGGTGCCGGGCGCGGCAGCTCATCCCGAAGCGGAGCTGATCCGCCAGTTCATCGATACGCTGAACGAGGCAGTCGCATGACGGACATCACGGAAGCCGCTGACCCCGCCCTGGCCGCGGATGCTTCGGCTCAGCCGCCGCGCTCCGCGCTGGCGCGGCTTACGGGCCGGCTGGAAATCCGCATGCTTGGCCTGGCCCTGATCATCGCCATTGGCCTGTCGCTGCTGTCGCCGTACTTCCTGACGCAAAACAACCTCTTGAATATTCTGGACCAATCGGTGGTCATCGGCATCGTCGCGGTTGGCATGACATTCGTCATCCTGACCGGCGGCATCGACCTCTCTGTTGGTTCGGTAGCGGGGCTGACCGGCGTCATCCTGGGCCTGTCGTTGCAGAACTTTGGCATTCCGGTCTCGATCGCCCTGGCGGTGCTCGCCGGCGCCGGCATCGGCCTGTTCTCCGGCATTCTTATCGCCTATTTCGGTCTCGCGGCTTTCGTGGTCACGCTCGGGGTGATGGCGATCGGGCGGAGCCTCGCCTACATTTTTTCCGGCCAGACGGCGATCTCCGGCTTCCCGTCCGAACTGTCGGACATTGTCTATACGACGGTGCTCGGCATTCCCGCGAACGTGCTGTTCCTCGGCGCGCTTTACCTGCTGGCATGGGCCTATCTCACCTATACGAAAGGCGGCAGGACGATCTACGCCGTGGGCTCCAACAAGGAGGCGGCGCGGGCAGCCGGATTGTCGGTTCTGTTCTACAGCGTGCTGCCCTATGTCGTGTCTGGCGCTTTAGCGGCGGTGGCGGTGACATTCTCGATCGCGCAGATCCTCTCCGTCGACCCGCTAACCGGCACGGCGCTGGAACTCGACGCGATCGCCGCGGTGGTGATCGGCGGCGCCAGCCTGTTCGGCGGCCGGGGATCGATCGTCGGCACGCTGATCGGCGTGCTCATCATGGTGATGATCCGCAACGGCCTGAACCTCATGGGTGTATCGCCGTTCTGGCAGGGCTCGGCGATCGGCGGCATTATTATCCTCGCACTGCTTGCAGAGAGCGTATTGAGCTCGCGCGTGAACCGATAGTCACAACTGCTGGCTTAACACTCCTATTGAAGAACTCTTCCTGTATACGTCTGATGCTTTGACCAAATAGCAAACGGTGGTATGCCGTTTGGTGGTGAGCGGGATTTATGCTCATGCGCAATGCTGTTCCTTATTACCGCGTCTCCACCGTCCGGCAGGGCCGCTCGGGGCTCGGCATCGAGGCCCAGCGCACTACAGTCCAGCGCTTCGCCGAAGCCGAAGCAATCACCCTCCTTCCAGAGCACGTCGAGGTGGAGACCGGCAAGGGCGCCGACGCTCTGGACCGCCGTCCCCAGCTCGCCACAGCTCTGGCTGCAGCTCGGTCAGCGAAGTGCCCCGTGCTGGTCGCCAAACTCGACCGCCTCTCCCGCGACGTAGCCTTCATCTCCGGTCTGATGGCGCAGCGCATTCCCTTCATCGTCGCCGAGCTCGGGGCGGATGCGGACCCCTTCATGCTTCACCTTTACGCAGCCCTGGCGGAAAAGGAGCGCCGGCTCATCGGCGAGCGCACCAGGGCAGCCCTTTCTGCCCGCAAGGTCCAGGGCGCTCGGCTCGGCAACCGCTCGAACGCGAGCCAGGCCGCATTGCTTGGGCGGGAAGCTCAGATCGCAGAAGCCGACCGGTTCGCAGCCAACGTCCTGCCGCTTGTCGAAGCGATCCGAGCCTCGGGCGGGTCAAGCCTGGCCGGCATCGCCGCGGTATAAAGGCGTTCGCAACGCCCGCGGCGGCCGGTGGCACGTCTCAACGGTGCAAGCCTGCTCGCCAGGACAGAGCGTCTCGGGTGAGCCGGGCTTTATTAGACGGGAACAATAGCGGCGGCGAAGTCAGAGCTTGGCGGCGCGTCGGACCTGCCGCCGATCGGGAT
>JACCSN010000942.1 GCA_013812985.1 Hyphomicrobiales bacterium
TGTGTCGGGCGTCTTCTACCTGCCAGAGAGCATGGTCCCCGCCTTTCGCGATGTTATCGCCTGGAACCCGGTAATGCACGGAATCTCGCTGTTTCGCGAAGGATATTTCAAGTTCTACGACAGCAATATGCTCGATCGAGAATATCTGGCCTATTGGGCGATCAGTTCCGTGCTGGCCGCAATGCTGACGACTAGGGTTGCGCAAAAGCCGCTCCGAGGACTCCCCTGACCACTCGTTCTGGTCGGCCAGCCCGCGCGAGCGCCGAATGCTTCACACCATGCGGCTGCTGCGCTATCGGGATGAGGTGCTCGACCACCTCGGCACCTTGCTCGTCATGTATCCTCGCGGCCGCCAGTTCCCGGATGATTTTGCGGCCCTCCGCGGTGTCATTCGGACCCATTTCGACGGAGGGGTCTCGACTTGGGGATCGGCGGTCCAGCTCACCGCGGCAATCATCGCCAGCTTCTTAAGGCAGCTCGACCCGGACGAGCGCAGGTCCGTGCTGGAGCAGCTCGGCGCGATGGATTGGGATGCGCTGCGATCGATCGCGGCCCGACGCCTCGCCCGAACGGAGGCGGGAGCCTCGAACCGCACGACTTTTCCGGCACAGCTGATCGGCGTATCGATCTTCATGGCGCGGAAGCTCACCCACGAAGGCGCGCTGCACCGAAGCGAGTACGAGTATCTGCTGTCCGAGATCGAAGGGCAGTTCGGTGCCGATCCGCTCCGCGCCGGCCCGCCTGAGCCGGGTGGACGAATCCTGGGGGAATTATTTCCTCTTCACGGCGCTTGGCCGGAAGTCGAAACGGGATCCGTCCCACGTGCCTGAGTCCGGTGCAAGCAGGCGGGAAAAGGATCCCCGCCTGCTTGTTGTTTAGCGCAGCTCAGCCGCCTATGCAGGTGTCGGCGTTGTCAGGCGTGCAGACGTCCAGGCCCGTATAGGTCGGGTCCTCCGGGTTCTGCTTTTTCTCCACGATATCCTTGAGGAAGAACATCGCCTTGTAGCCCATCTCGAAGGGCCGCTGGCCGACCTGGCCGGCGGACAAGCCCTCCTTCAGGAGGTCGATCTGGACCGGGAGAGTGTCGGCGACGACCAGTGCAAGGTCCCCGCTGGCGATCCGCTCCTTGTAGTTCTGCGCGACCTGCCGATAGCAATCCGGCACGAATTGCGGGAAGCCGCCGGTGGGCGTGAAGGCGTCCAGATCGGGAAATTTGCCCAGGATATCTTCCAGCTGCTGGCAGGAAAGCGGGAAATCGTCGTTCGTGTAGATTGGGCAGCCGTCCACCTCCGTCCAGCCATTCTGACCGGTCAGCGGTTCGCCGGGGGGTTCGCCCTTCTCGCGGCCTGCAAGGACATCGCGAATGCCCTGCATGCGCTCATTGTGGTTGGCCGCCGCGGCGCCGCCGGACTGGATGCAGATCGTGCCGCCCTCCGGCTTGATCTCCTGGACGCGCTTGGCGATGTTCGTGCCGATATCGTAATTGTAGGTGCCGACATAGGCGATCCTGAGGCCCTGATCCTCCGGCAGGAGGTCGGAGTCCCAGGTGAGCACCGGGATGCCCGCGGCCTGGGCGTCGCGCAAAGCCGCCGTCATGGCGACCGCGTTGGCCGGCGAGACGGCGATGCCGTCAACCCCTTTGGCCACGAGATCGGCCACGACCTGCACCTGCTCGTCGCCGCCGCCATGCTCGCCGGGACCGACATAAAGGCACTCGATCGCGCCCTTGAGTTCTTCCTCGGCCTTTCGGCAACCGGCCAGAGCCTGATCGTAGAAGGGATTGTTGGTGCTCTTCGGCACCAAGGCGAATGTGAGCTTGTCCTGCGCTTGGCCGGGCGTCGCACCCAATCCGGCTAGAAGAACCCCGGCTGCAAGCACCGTGCTCGCGAGAATTTTCGACATCTTCTTCCTCCCTTTGCTCTGATTTCAGTTCACGGCGGGGCGCTTCGCCTAGCCGCGTCTGCGCCCGCGGAACTTCTCCAGAAGCACCGCGAGAACGATGAAGACACCGACGAAGGCGCCCTGCCAATTGGAATCGACGCCGGCCATGAGCAGGCTATTGCGGATCACCTCCAGGAGAGCGGCGCCCACGAAGGCGCCATAGGCGCCGCCCTCGCCGCCCATCAGGTTGGCGCCGCCGATCACGGTCGAGGCGATGACGCGCAATTCATAGCCGGTGCCGAGCGCGTTGATGGCCGAGCCCTGCCAGCCGACGATGAGGACAGCCGCGAGCGCCGCCGTCAGGCCGGAGATCACGTAGGCCTGCATCTTGACGCGCGCCACGGGCACGCCGGTCAGCCGCGCCGCCTGCTCGTTGCCGCCGATGGCGTAGAGGTGCCGGCCCCACGACGTGGCGCTCAGGACAACGGCGAAGACGATCGTCAAAGCGACAAGGACCCAGACCGGATTGGCGATGCCCAAGGTGGCGCCGCCGCCGATCGCCTTGAAGACCGGCCCGCCTTCGCCCAGCTTGTAGATCATCTGGTTTTGCGAGATCACCACCGCGACCGAACGGGCGAACGACAGCATGCCCAGCGTGACGACGAACGACGAGAGCCCGACATAGGCGATCAGCGCCCCGTTTATCGCGCCCGCCACGGCGCCGGTGACGAGGCCGCCAATCATGGCGATCCACCACGGATATTCGGCCTGAAGCAGCAAGCCGCTGACCACGCCGACAAGCCCCATCAACGACCCGACCGAGAGGTCGATGCCGCCGGTGATGATGACCGCCACCATGCCGATCGCCATGATCCCGATAAAGGCGAAGTTGCGGGTGATGTTGTAGAAATTCGCTCTGGAAGCGAAGGCTTCAGGCTGCAGGAACGTCATCACCACGCAGATGAAAACGAGCGAGACGGTGACCCAGAACGCCTGGCTGGCGAAGATGCGCTCGAATGGCGACTGCTCCTTGATCCCGACGATGTCCCCGATGGCGACGCCGCCGAGATCCCGCCCCGGCCCGCTCCCCACCCCGGCCGCGGCCGCGTCATGCTGCATGGATCGCTCCCGTGATCAGGCCCGTGACCTCTTCCGGGCTCGACTGGGCGATCGCCTTTTCCGCCACCTTGCGCCCCCGCCGCAACACGAAGACGCGGTCCGCCACGGCGAAGACGTCCGGCATGCGGTGGCTGATCAGGACGATCGCGATGCCCTGGTCGCGCAGGCGCCGGATCAGGTCCAGCACTTCGGCGACCTGGCGCACGGAGATCGCCGCCGTGGGTTCGTCCATGAGCACGATCTTCGCTTTGGAAAGCCGCGTGCGGGCGATGGCCACCGCCTGGCGCTGGCCGCCGGACATCCGGCGCACCAGATCGCGCGGCCGGGTTTCCGATTTCAGCTCCTGGAACAGCGCGCCGGCGCGCTCGTACATCGCCCGGTAATTGAGGAACTTGAGCCCGCCGACCCGGCGGCCGATCTCGCGGCCGAGGAAGACGTTGGAGGCCGCCGTGAGATTATCGCAGAGGGCCAAGTCCTGATAGACGACCTCGATCCCCTTCTGCCTGGCCTCCACCGGCTTACTGAAGTGGACGGCTTCATCGCCCAGCATGATTTCGCCGGCAGATGGCCTGAAGTTTCCGGCGATAATCTTGACGAGAGTAGACTTGCCGGCGCCGTTATCGCCCATCAGGCCAAGCACTTCGCCCGGTTCTAATGCAAGATCTACGTCCGTCAACGCAGTTATGGCGCCAAAATTCTTAGAGACGCTCTTCAGCTGTAATGCAGCCACAGAACCCGCTTTCCCCTAGACCTTAACCTCGGGGCGTCTTCCGAGGAAGGAACCCTTGTGTTTTGATGACGATACGTTTCCGATTTTGCCTTGTCCAGAGGCGGCGCTGGCACGAGGGCATGGCCGCGGTGGCGGAGTTTCAGGGTCTCGCTCCAGGGCGCGTTGACCGGCAAACGCACCGAATGATAACGATGTCATCGTGATCCGCGTGGGACTACGCGTAAAGAAGCAATCGGGCCCCGAGAGCCCGACCGTGACAGGAGGAGAAAGCCGTGACATCCTTGAGATCCGTGCTTGCGCTCGCGCTGCTGGCTGGCGCGTTTGCCGCACCGTCGACCGAAGCGCAGGAGAAATACACGATATATCTCTCCAACAATTTCGTCGGCAATGACTGGCGCCAACAGATGATCCGCGTGGCGGAGGTCGCGGCCGCCAAGCCGCCGCTCGCCGGCCGCGTCGACCTCAAGGTCGAGAACGTGGAGAACACCGTTCAGGCCCAGATCAATTCGCTGAACAACATCATCCGCGCCAAGCCCCACGCGATCCTGATCGACGCCGGGTCCGACACCGCGCTCAATCCGACCGTCAAGAAGGCTTGCGACGCGGGAATCGTGGTCGTGAGCTTCGACCAGGTCATCACCGAGGAATGCGCCTATGCGCTGGAATCGGACTGGGACCGCATCCCGGCCGTGCTGGCGGAGTGGATGGCCAAGCAGCTCGACGGCAAGGGCAAGGTGTTCGTCGATCGCGGCCTGGCCGGCGCGCCGATCTCCGCCCGCCTCCAGAAAGGCTACGAAGACGTTTTGGCCAAGTACCCGGACATCGAGGTCATCGGCTATTACAACGG